>JAYEOJ010000291.1:0-3194 GCA_034722835.1 Bacteroidota bacterium
AACCTGTACCCGGTAAATCAGGGTTGAATTACCCGGAATTTTTTCGCGGTCACCAAAATTGCCATGTGCCAGATGAGGAGGAATCAGGAAAACAGCTTCTGCTCCTTCCGATAATTTTTGCAATCCCTGTTCAACACCCGACTCGACTCCTCCCTTTCCGATGGTGATCATTTTGGGATTTGCAGGGGTGGCATTGTAACAGGGTGTACCATCCAGCAGGGTGGATTCAAAGGCATATGTAACCCTGTTATACTCTGCGATACGACTCCCATCTCCTTGTTTTTCCATAACTATCCAAAGCCCTGATGGTGTTACTTCTGCCTGCCAGCCCACACGTTCCACAAAAGCCGAAATGTGATCCTGGTGACGCTGCTGCATATACTGATTGGCCCTGATAAATTGTTCTGAAGCCTGGTTAGGACCGCTCTCCTTCAGCTCCTGAACCGGAGGATCGCATCCAAAAATCAGCAGGAATGCCATGCCAGCAATCATACAAGAAAATGTCCTAATCATCTTTGAGCACTTTTGAATATCCCGGCAACAGTGATTCAAAACCGATCAGGGTCTCCTTCATTGTAAGGAAAGAATCTCCCCCTGCAGCATTAATATGTCCTCCGCCATGATAGTGCTTTGACGCAACAAGGTTTACAGGAAACTGCCCGCGCGATCTGAAGGAGACTTTGATACGATCCTTCTTCTCGACAAAAAGCGCCGTAAATTTCACACCCTTTACCGAGAAAGGAATGTTTACAAATCCTTCGGTATCGCCCTTGCGGTGATTAAATCTCTTCAGCTCCTGGTCGGTCAGGCTTATATATGCGGTATGAAACTCCGGCAATACCACCATCTTTTCCAGCATGCAATATCCCTGCAGACGCATTCGATCCTCGGAGAAGGCATCATACACATTGGAGTAGATCCGGTCTTTCTCAATGTCATACTTCATCAGATCGCCCACGATATGAAATATCTCCGGATAGCTGCTCGCGTAGTTAAAGTTGCCCGTATCGGTCATAATGGCCACATACAGACAGGTAGCAATATCTTTGTCCATCACGTCCTGTTGCAGCACTTTGTCAAGGAAAATGTAGATCATTTCGCCGACAGATCCACGACAGGTCTCCGATATGGCAATATCAGTAAAATCCATGGGTTCCTGGTGGTGATCAATCAGCACTTTCTTAGCAGATGACTTTTCAAGATACTCCTCCACCCCATTCAGGCGCCTGGGATCATTGAAATCCAGACAGAAGATCAGGTCTGCTCCTTCAATAATCTCCACTGCACGATCCCGCTTGTATGCAAAAGTGATGGAACGTTCGATCCCGGGTAGCCACCGAAGAAAATCGGGTAGTCCGTCAGGAATCACCACCTGAGCATCTATTCCCACCTTTTCCAGAGCCAGGGCCAGGGCCAGGCTGGAACCAATGGCATCACCATCGGGGTTGGTGTGTGTAAGCACTGCCACCTTTTTGGCCGCCTCAATCCAGGCCTGAATTGTTTTTGCAGTTCCTTCCTCTACCATGGTTCTTACCGTCTTTGAAAGTTCAAAGTTAAAAAATATTGAAAGTGGCTTAACAAAGCCCGATATTATTTGTTAATATGCATTATCAAACTAAATACATATGTCTGGAAACATCACTTTTACCATTATCAAACCATTTGCAGTATCTGATGGCCACATCGGACCAATTCTGAACAGAATCCATGCCGCAGGATTTAAGATCTCAGCCATGAGAATGCTCTGGCTAACCAAGGGGGAGGCACAACGCTTCTATGAAGTCCACAAGGAGCGTCCCTTTTATAACGACCTGGTCGATTTCATGACCTCAGGCCCCATTGTGGTTGCTGTCCTGAAAAAGGAAAATGCCGTTGCGGATTATCGCAAGCTTATTGGTGCCACCGATCCTGAGAAAGCCGAAGAGGGAACCATTCGTAAGGAGTTTGCCAGGAGTTTGCGCGAAAACGCTGTGCATGGATCCGATTCGGATGAGAATGCTCAATTTGAGTCTTCGTTTTTCTTCTCAGGTCTGCAACGTTTTTGAGAAGCGGTCAGCGTAGTACCACATCATCAATTACATCCATTCCTGCTGCTTCATTGAGTTTCGGAATCAGGGATTCTTTGATCAGGCTCAACTCATTTCTGACCACTGAAGAGTGAAGGGTAACAAAGAGCTTCCGGTTTTGTATACGCAGAGATTTGGTCTTCTTGGCCACCGTAACACCAAGAAGATCCTTCCAGGATTTCATCAGCCGGTACTCAGCAAGTCCTTTCTCCAGTCGATTGGACTTCACGAACTGCTGAAGCAGAGAATCAAGTTTCCGGACTTCTTTTCGCTCCATGTTTATCCTTTTATTTTTTCTATCCTGGCCTCAGGAGTAATCCTGTAAACCAAATGATCGGCAGGAATTTCTTTTAATATTCCCTGCAGGCGCTGCTCATTGGTATCGGTAATGAAAATCTGCCCGAACTGGTTATCCGCCACCAGGCTGATAATATGTTTCACCCTGCCGGCATCGAATTTATCAAAAATATCATCCAGCAAAAGGATGGGTGGAATTTTAGTGAGTTTCCGGATAAATTCGAACTCAGCCAGTTTCAGTGCCACCAGGAAGGTTTTCTTCTGTCCCTGCGATCCACTTTTCTTCATGCTATAGCCTCCCAGTTCCATTCCCAAATCATCCTTATGAATTCCAAAGGTGGTATACTGGACAATACGATCCTTCTCCACAGATGCTTTCAGTCCCTCCCTGAAACTGCTTTCCTGCAGATGCGCCTGGTAAGTGAGGCTTACCTGTTCACGATCTCCTGAAACATGGGAGTAAAAAGTATTAAATACAGGCAATAGTTCGTTCACAAAGCGGATTCGCTCCTCATAGATTGGCTCACCATAGCGGATAAGCTGCTCATCCCACAGCTCCAGCATCGCAAGGTCAAATTTTATGGAAAAGGCAAAATCCTTTAGCAACTTGTTTCGCTGGGTCAGGGCCCGGTTATACTGTATCAGGTTTTCAAGATAAACCCTGCTGTACTGGGCTATCACACCATTCATGAATTTTCTCCGCTCCTCGCTTCCCCCGTTAATCAGGATGGCATCGGCCGGGGATATCATAACCAGGGGAATCAGCCCGATATGCTCGGAGAGCTTGCTGTAATCTTTTTGATTCCTTTTAAACTGCTTCTTTTTCTGCTT
>JAYEOJ010000292.1:0-3192 GCA_034722835.1 Bacteroidota bacterium
TTCCTGACCAATGTGGCTCCCTCGACCAATGAAATGGGAGCTTTCACTACAACAGATGGCACCGAAGTGAAGTGTGATGCAAGTGGTCCCACTTCCATCTTTATATATAAGACTTCCGTGGAATCGCATATCGGCGAAATCAATTTCTTCAAAGTTGTATCAGGAACTCTGAAAGAGGGCGATGACCTGACCAACAACGCCACCCGCAACAAGGAACGCTTTTCCCAGATTTTTGCCTCCCAGGGTAAGAATCGTGAGAAGGTCACTTCCATGGCTGCAGGCGACCTGGGTTGCACGGTTAAGATGAAGAATACCAAAACCAACAATACCCTGACTTCACCCAATGTATCCTATGAATTTGATGCAATTCCATTCCCGGAACCCAAGTTCAGGACAGCCATCAAAACGCTGACCGAAGGTGATGAGGAGAAGTTAGGGGAGGCACTGACCAGGATCAACCAGGAAGACCCCACTGTAAAGATCGAATACAGCAAGGAACTGAAGCAGATCATCCTCTCGGGTCAGGGTGAGTACCACCTCAATATTGTGAAGTGGCAACTGGACCATCTATTTAAAGTGGAGACCGAATTTGTGGCTCCAAAAATTCCTTATCGCGAAACCATTACCAGGTTTGCTCAGGCCGACTACCGTCACAAGAAACAATCGGGTGGTTCTGGTCAGTTTGGTGAGGTTCATATGATTATTGAGCCCTACACGGAAGGTTCCGAACCAAAAAAGATGTTCAAATTTGGTGGCAAGGAGCAAAAAATGGCCAACCGGGGTGTGGACACACACAAATTGAGCTGGGGTGGAACACTGGAGTTTGTGAACGGTATTGTGGGAGGATCCATTGATGCCCGTTTTCTCCCCGCCATCCTGAAAGGGATCATGGAGAAACTGGAAGAGGGACCACTGACCGGTTCCTACGCCCGTGACATCCGCGTTTATGTATATGACGGTAAGATGCACCCGGTGGACTCCAATGAGATCTCCTTTATGCTGGCAGGACGGCACGCATTCAGCCAGGCCTTCAGGGAAGCAGGACCGAAGATCATGGAGCCTGTTTACGAGGTGGAGGTACTGGTACCCGCCGACTACATGGGTGATGTGATGAGTGACCTGCAGGGTCGACGCGCCATCGTTCAGGGTATGGCCAGCGAGAAAGGCTTTGAGAAAATCACAGCCAAGGTGCCCCTGGCGGAAATGAACAAGTACTCTACCGCACTGAGCTCACTTACCAGCGGACGTGCCATGTATAGCATGAAGTTCGACGAGTACACACAGGTACCCGGGGAGATTCAGGATGAACTCCTGAAAGCGTACGCCGCAGAACAGGAAGAGGAGTAAGCATACTTCAGGATATATAAAAACGGGCCCTGAACCCAGCCTTCGGCTGGCTAAGGTGCCCTTTTTTTATTATCCTTTCGTAGTATTCCTCTCACCTGTCACAGCCCATACTAAAGAATAGAAACCTATTTAAAAACCGTCACTGTACCGTATGCTTCGCATCCGCTAAGGTTTCCTCACCAATTATCCTTTCGACATTACTCCTCTAACCTGTTACAACGGGTGCTAAAAAAAGCAAGCATATATATATATTAAGGGCTCCAATTAGGGGCCCTTTTTATTTTCATTTCCGACTTAAAAGACTTAGGATCTATTTGAGGTATTGCTTCAGTTTATTTTCCAGAGCACTACCTCGCTCACCAACTGCCAGAATGATGCCATTGCCGTTGATGAGAAAGTTGAGAGGGATGGACCTTACCTCATACTCGACAGCCGGGGCAGTTTGCCTTCCTTTCAGATCGCTTACATGAGAGGGAAATCTTTTCCCCTGTGGGGGATTCTAAGACGATTTCAGGCGCACGATCTCCAATATGGATGCCTGTCATAACTTCGGTTTGCTTCTTTGCCGGAGCCAGAATTGGTTGGCCCTTCACTCCCATGCCATTAAAGGACAGAAGAAAGATAGAAGTCAGAATAATATAGGGTATACCTTTCATGTTCTGGTTTTAAGGTTGGCCAAATGTAACAATTTTCTAAGATCCGATTACATCCGGAAAATCCAAGTACTTTTGTACTGTATGCTAACTGATTCCCCGTGATTCTCCAACCATAAAAAAAGTTGATTCACCACACTGTCTTGGACCAGAATGGCAAACACCGGGAAGATTGATTGAATTTATTCACAAAGAAACTGCGGACGAATAAATGTCCGCAGTTCCTGAACTTTGTTCTAAGAGGGCTGGTTTTTCAACATAGAAGACAGCCTCTAATAAAAATCGGCAGTTTTCAGTATGCCTACCTCTTGATCACTTTGCCGGTGAAACGGGTATCCGTATCAATGTCTGTGATCTTGATGAAGTAGATTCCAGGCTTCAAATGAGAGGTTTTGAGCTCAAGGACATCCTTGAATAGATGTGAGCCTTTGTAGTTGGCAAGTACTTTACCACTCACATCATACAGAGAAACAACCGCTGATTCACTCAGTTCAACCCTGAACTCCACATAGAGATAGTCGCCTACCGGATTTGGATAGAGTTCAATGTAAGGCACCTCAGACTCACCGATGCTAACGGTTCCAAAAATCCCCTTCAGGCTGATGTTTTCGACTACCGTAAAGGAATAGGGATTCTCATCGGAGACTACCTCGTTAGATTCATTTGTCCAATGGTAGAATTTGTGGCCGTCCGCGGGTGCTGCTGCCACCACTACAGTTTCCCCGGGGAGATAGTCGCCTCCACCTGTAACTGTACCTTTATCCGCGGGTTCAGCTACCACAGTAACCGTCAGTGTAATGAGTGCAAAATTCGCCCTGACAACCGTATTCTCAGTTACCGTGAAGGTATAAGTGTAAGTGGTGGATACTTCCACATCCTCTATGGTCCAATTCACAAACTCGTAGTCCGCGGCAGGAACAGCCAGGAGGGTAACAGAGGATCCATAGGGATAACTGCCTCCGCCATCTACTGTTCCCCCTTCAACCGGATTTATCTCGGCCGTAACCTGGAGTGTTATCAGCTGGAAGTTGGCCACCAGAATCCTGTCAGCAGTCACTGTGAACACATAGCTCTCCTGAGTAGAAACTACGGAACCGCTCTCCGTCCAGTTCACGAACTCGTAACCCGTGGCAGGAACAGCCAGGAGGGTAACAGAGGATCCATAGGGATAGCTGCCTCCGCCACTTGCTGT
>JAYEOJ010000293.1:0-3187 GCA_034722835.1 Bacteroidota bacterium
CACCAACTCTTGCATTATCCACCCTGCTCTGGTATTCTGTTTCGCTCATTTCAATGCTGCTTTTGTTCAGAGTGACATTCAGGTTGATACGTACCGGGGCGACCGATTCAGAGATGAAGCCCAGGCTCTGCCTTACTTCCAGCTCGACACCATAGGATTGGCCATCGCCAACGTTCCTGGGCTGAAATGCACCAACCTGCTTGGTATATTGTACAATCTCAATGGGATTCTTGAAACTTTTGTAGAATCCACTGATCGATAACAATTGTGCGTTCTTTCCGAATAACTCCCATCGAATATCAAAGTTCCGGATATCTGTACTGACCAGGTTTCCATCCCAGTACTCAATCCCTTCAATATCATCTCCGTCTTTATGGAAGGAACCAATAAATGTGATTCCTGTAATGGGATCGTAGATCTCAGCGTAGGAAAGTTCCTTGAAAGAAGGCCGGGCAATGGTCTGTGTATAGGAGAGCCTCAGGTTCTGTTGTTCCGTGAGCTGGTATACAAAGTTAAGCGAGGGGAAAAAGCCCAGGTCGTCCAATACTTTTTCGTTGTTAAGTACATTGGTATTTGATTGGTCCGATCCGGTGTAATACTGCATAAAGTTCTCCACCCGCACACCAACAATGGCTTTCAGATGGTCCATCAGGGGCAGTTCCGCCGAAATATATCCGGCTGCATTGATGGAGCTTGCATTATATTCATTGGGATTATTGGGAATAAAGGGAGTTTCATAGGTGGTCCCCATGCCCACATCTCCGTCCTTAATCCAGAGATTCTCCTCAGCAAATAACTCATTGGGATCCCCGCTTAAAGGGTAGTCTCCCCTTGGATTGATCATGAAGTTCCTGATAATGTAGTTCCTGTATTTGTAGGTACCCAGAACACCGGCATGCAGTTTTGCTTCTTTTTCAAGGAAGGGGAATCCCTTTGTGTAGTTGAAAAGACCCGAGGTATTGATCTCATCCAGCTCTCTCCAGATTCGTTCGGGGAAGCCAACTTCTGTTCCTATTCTCAGGGAACCGTTGTCGTTTACCTCATAACGGGTAAAACGAACATCGGGATCGTAGAGTTTTGAATAGGTTCCTGCCACTTTCCAGTTTAGTTTCCTCTTTTTTTCTGCATTGGTATGATTTCCATCGATGAAGAGGTGACTTAAAGAACGCTGACTGTAATCCAGTCCATGCTGGATGGCCGTGAAATCAGATCCCTGGTCGGAGCCCTCGAAATCAAATACCCCCGCTTTGGATTCCCCGTTCTGAATATGCATCAGGTTGATCCTGATTTTGGAGCTGTTAGTTTTTATGGCTAGTCCGGCCAGCCCGCTGAGCAATACCGTATTCACCCCATAACTTCCAAGCTGGTATTCGCGACGTTCCATTTCATAGATGGAAGGTTCGGAGAGCCCGTATCTTCCATATTCAGCTTCGCTGTAAAAATCTGTGGAGTTCTTATAGTCCAGCGAGAAATTATATCCGATGGTCCGTTTCTCCCTGGGTTTCTGATTTCCGTAGGAAATGCCAAATTTGAAATCCGCCAGGCTCATTTGTTGCATGGTGGCCATGGTGGGATTAAAACTACCCAATATCTCCCGGTACCTTTCGCCGGCTTCCCCATAGGGATCACCCACTGCTTCGGCAAATTGCGGGATGTCTTCGGTGACGGGGATGGCCCGTGTCCCGTCGTCAAAGCCAAGGAAGTCTGTTTTTCCTCCCTCGTATGTCAGGTAATCCTGATTAAAATGAGAGTTGGGGTTGTATCCGACACCTATGGATACCCTTCCCTGTTTCCTGTCAGGCAGATCTTTGATCTCGATGTCGATGGCACCTCCTGTGAAGTCGGCCGGGAGCTCCGGACTGAAGGTTTTATGTACAATGATGTTGTTGATTACGCTGGTGGGAAAAATATCCATCTGAAGGGTATTCCTGTCCGGGTCCAGTCCGGGAATATCCACGCCATTCAGGAGGGATTTTGTATAGCGATCGCCAAGACCTCTTACATATACATATTTTCCCTGGGATACGGATACTCCCGGTACACGTTTCATGACGCCGGCAGCATCGCTGTCCCCGATCCGTTCTATACTTCTTTCTGAAATTCCGTCAATCAGATTAGGCGACTTGTGTTTCATGGAGATCAGGGCGGCCTCTGTATTCCGGATGGCTTTGGCCGTAATGGTTACTTCATTAAGTGCTATGCTTGCCTCTTCCAGCTTGATTTCTCCCAGGGTAGTTGCTTCACCTGCTTTAACTTCCACACCGGTAACCACCATGGTTTCGTAAGAGATGAATGAAATCCTTAAACTGTAGGTTCCCGGAGCAATGCTCAGATTGAATTTGCCATCCAGGTCGGATATAGTTCCGGAACTTGTTCCTTTCACAAAAACGGTTACCCCCGGAAGATATTCCCCTGTACCGCCATCGAAAACGATTCCGCGTATATATCCCGACTGGGAATACCCGTAAAATGAAATAAAAGCAAGGAGAATAAGGTGAATAAATTTGAGTCGCATTTTCGAATAAAATAGTCTGTTATAAAAAAACATTAGCACGTGACCAAAATGGCCACGTGCTTATGGGTATATTGATTAAATCGCTTGTTAAAATCCATCTAAAGCACCTGAAACAGCAGCCCAGGACCAGTCTGTGAATTTTGTCATGTCGGCACCCACTGTGTTGGCACCATCAGCAACGATAGTTACTGCATCAGCAACACCGTCTACAAAGAAGTCGGAGATTTCCAGTGTATCCGAAGGCACCGTCAGTTCAAAACCTGCAGCAGTAAGATCAGCAGGATTGTCATCAAAATCCTGACCGTATGATACGTCGAAGAAATAGATGTTACTCATGTCAACGTAAGAGTTTCCAACAGTTCCGGCTGCACCTTTATCATCCAGGTCAGCAAGTCCTTCAGCGCCTTGAGCAGAAACACTTCCATTGGTGATGGTATGCATGTTGTTAAAATTGCCTTCTCCGCCGTCAAGCTCGAAACACTCGTCACCGGGATTGACAATCACAAAATTGTCCAGTGTTCCAGACCAGGCCTGGTCGGTATCGATGGCATCGTCACCGGTATTCCAGACAACAACATTGCTTACGCTAACCGCTCCGCCGAACCATTCAATTCCATCGTCCTGGTTGGACACGATCTCTACATTTTCGATGGTCGTACCTGATCCGACACC
>JAYEOJ010000294.1:0-12448 GCA_034722835.1 Bacteroidota bacterium
AAGGCCTTACACGTCCACAGCAATGTGTCGCATGGTCCATTCATCAAGGTTAATTGTGCCGTCTTGCCCAATAACCTGATTGAGAGCGAGCTGTTTGGGCACATAAAAGGAGCATTTACAGATGCCCGGGAGGACAGAGCCGGACGTTTTGAAACCGCTGATGAAGGCACGCTTTTTCTGGATGAAATTGGAAATATACCCCTTACCAGCCAGGCCAAACTGCTACAGGTCATTCAGAACCGGGAACTGATTCGGGTTGGAGACCAGCAGGCCATTAAAGTTGATATCAGGTTAATTTCAGCTACCAACCGACCCTTAAAGCAGATGGTTTCGGAAGGCAGCTTTCGGGAGGACCTCTATTACCGCTTAAATACAGTTACCATAGAAGTTCCGCCACTGAGAGAACGGGACGATGATGTCGTTCTGCTGGGAGAGACTTTCCTGTCAGAGTATGGTCGTAAATACAATAAAGCAGGGTTGAAATTGAATAAAAAAGCCATCCTGAAACTCCGGGAATATCCCTGGCCCGGGAATGTCAGAGAGTTGAAACATACCATGGAGCGGGCAGTCATTCTATGTGAAAATGTATCTCTTGGCCCGGAAGACCTGCGTCTCTATGAGGGGCATGGGACAAGCTTAGACCATTCGCTTAAACTTGACGATGTAGAACACCGAACCATCCTTACTGTACTTGAAAAGTGCAGGGGAAACCATTCTAAGGCTGCGGAGATGCTCAATATTTCCCGAACTACCCTCTATGCAAAACTGAAAAAATATGGGCTCTAACCGCTTCTATATTTCCGTCCTTATAAACTGCCTGCTGATCTTTGCAGCAGCCTTCCTGTTTTTCTATTTCCTCCAGGTAAAGCAGCAGCCCAATACTGCGGCAGGGATTGCAATTCTTGCTCTCTTGTTAACCGTACGCCTGGTTTATTTTGTAAATCGCACCAACCGGATCCTTGGCAATTTCCTTTCTTACATGCACGAGCATGATCCATCCCTGCATTATTCAGTTAAATATGTAGAAAGGAATTTCAGTGGTCTTAATGAAGCTCTTGAGAAACTTATCAGGGAATTTAAAGAAACCCGGATAGACCTGGAGGTGCAGGCAAAATACCTTGAAACCATCCTGAACAATGTGTCAACAGGTATTCTCAGTTTCAATGAAGCAGGAAAAATCATGACCATGAACCTGGCAGCTCAGGAATGTCTTGGAATCGGTCCTATTAATCACCTGAGAGACCTGGACAAAAAACAAGAAGGAATCGGGACCAAAATACAGGGAATGCGGCCGGCAGACGTACTTACCATAACAATAAATCATAGTGCTGCAGATCACCGGATAAGCATTTACAGTTCTCAAATCAAACTCAAGCAGGAAATCGTTCGCATCGTTGCATTGAATGACATCACCCACCAGATGGAAGAACAGGAAATCCAATCGTGGAAGAAATTAATCAGAGTCATTAACCATGAGATCATGAATTCCATGACTCCCATCATTACCCTTTCTATGGCCATCCGGAAGAAACTATCAAAAAAGGAGGCTGTGGAAGATTTAAGTCCGGTATCTCTCCAGGATGCCATTAAAAGTGCTTCCATCATTGAAGAGCGATCCAAAGGTCTTGTACAATTCATCGAAAAATACAAGAAACTGACTGGCCTGCCTCCCATGAAAGCCGAACAGTTCCCTGCAGGTAAAATCCTGGAGAAAGTTGAGCAACTATTTAAGGGGGAGCTTGAAGAAAAAGGTATTCGCTTAAGTCGGCCTCCTGTATGTAATATAGAATTAATAGCTGACCGGCAGATGCTCGAACAGGTGTTGATCAACTTGCTCAAGAATTCTGTGGAGGCTTTACAAAACTCAGATCACCCGGAAATAGAACTCGCCTGCACCCGGGAAGGAGACAAACTCATTCATCTTTCAGTTAGCGACAACGGGGAAGGGATCCCGGAGGATAAACTTGAACAGGTATTTGTACCCTTCTTTACAACCAGGGAAGAAGGATCGGGGATCGGACTCAGTCTGTGCAGGCAAATCATCAGATCACATAAGGGGCGCATGTATATCGAATCCTTTCCAGGTAAGGGAACGCGCGTGGTGATCACCTTATAGCATCTTCAGAGCATAAATATGGCCATCATCCGATCCAAGGATGATCATGCCATTAAAACTTGTAGGGGAGGAATGAAAATTAGCGGTCTGGTCGGTATACTCTCCATATTTCTTATCCGCATGCACTTGCGGAAACCTATATTGTTCTCTTATCTCCCCGGTCTCCCTGTCAAGTGAATAAAATGAATTACTGCCAATAAAAACACGGTCTTCTCTCACACAGGCCTTCCCCCAGGTCCGCCCATCTACTTCTGCGGCCCAGAGTAATTCACCGTTCCGGGCATCGAATGCATGAAAGAGTTTCTGATCCGAACTCCCCAGAAAAACGGAGCTATCCACTATCTGCGGTCCACCAAGCAACCACTGATCCGTAGGACTGCTATAGTGCCAGTTCTTTTTCCCCGTGCGAGCATCCAAAGAATACAAGCGGCAAGACCTTCCAGCAAAATATACCTGCCCATTATTCACAATTGGCGAACCATGAATGGCGTTCACCCAGGGAAAGGTACCATCCTTTTTAGTATCGTATTTCCAGGCCAACGTCCCATTCTCTATACGATTGGCATAAAACACACCGTCCCAATCCCCATACATGACCAGACCATCGGACACAACTGGTGTGGCCCGGATTGCACTCTCTGAAATGGTCTGACATCTGAATACGGCTTCTCCTGTTTTAGCATCCACTCCAATAAGGATGCCTTGCTCCGTTCCGATATATAACACTCCATCATGAATGACCGGTGAGGAGTGTTGAAAATCCCAGGGATCGAGTTTGTGATTCTCCTCGCCGGAATAAAGAGTAAATTTCCACCTCAACTTTCCTTTACGATTTAGGGCGTAAAGGATATTGCCGCTTTCGAAATAGCAGAGTCCATTGTAAATGGCAGCAGTAGAGGAAATTTGGCTCCCCGACTTAAACTGCCAATGTTCCTTTCCGGTCTTTGCGTCAAGGGCATAAAAGGAACTGTCCATGCTACCAATGTAAAGAAGTCCATCGAAAATTACAGGACTTGCCACTACCGGTCCGGATGTTTGAAATGTCCAGGCGATCTTCTCCTCATTTACCAAATTATCATACAAAGAAATCAACACGGGAAGGATCGAAAATATAGTCAAAGAGAGCTTTATCATAAGGGGCATTTAACATTGTTTCTAAAAAAAGGAATACATACCTTGTATTGTTCCTAACAATATAATGATGCGCCAGAAGAAAAAAACCCTTACTCAACTTGCCATTTTATTACTCCTTCTAAGTATCACCCCCAAACTATGATTCAAAGATTCCTATCCCTGTTTTGTGCATGTATTTGCCTGTTTTCCTGCAAGCTTGTATATAGCCAGCAGTCTCTTTCCGACACCATCGACCTGTACCCGGTAACTGTTATTGCCATTCATCCCGGGACGGATAAAACAGAATCTCTTGTGCTGGATTACCAGGATAAACTGGCTCATGATGGCGGAGCCTTGCTGAATCATGTTGCATCTATCAGTACCATACGCAAAGGCGGATCCTATGGCTTCGATCCGGTGTTCCGTGGCTTTAAATATGATCAGTTGAACCTGGTGCTGAATGGTGCCCAGACCGCTTCGGCGGCATGCCCCAACCGGATGGATCCCCCTACCAGTCAGATGGCTCCTAATATGATCCGGAAAATTGAAATTCTGAAAGGTCCATACGCTCTGAGATATGGCAATGCCTTCGGAGCTACCATCAACTTCCAGTCAGCACCTCCTCAATTCACTGAGACAAAAGAAGGGTATGGAAGATTCTCCGGGAGTTACAACAGTAACGGGGATATTTTTCGAACGGAGGTGCTTGCCGGTTTAAGCGCGAAACGTGTTAACCTTGGCCTATTTGCCGCCTGGTCACAGGGGAACGATTACCTTTCCGGGGAAGATCACCTGATCCCGGCCGATTTTATGAGAACCAGTTTTGGTGCCCGTCTCGGAATCAGGATTTCAGAATCCCAGCTTCTGAAACTATCCGCCACCCGCAACCTGGCCCGGGACACCGATTTCGCATCACTCCCTATGGATCTGCGATCGGATGATACCTGGATGTTCAGTGCTGCTCATGATTTTTATCCTTCAGGCGGAAATCTTAAATCCTGGCATACCACACTCTATGGTTCCTATGTGGATCATCTGATGGACAATTTTGACAAAGAACTTGATCCCCGACCGGTCAATGCAAGCACCTGGGCTAATACCCTGAATGTTGGGGGCCGGACGGAAGGCGCCTGGAGCTTTAGTCAATCCAGGCTATTTTCTGGAGCGGATTACAGATATGAAGGAGCAGAAGGAGAACGAACCAGGGAATTTCTGATGGGGCCAAATGCCGGAAATGAGGTGTTTGATAATGTATGGCAGGGAGGCAAAATTCAAAGGGCAGGTATATTTGCTGAGTATCATCTCCGGGGAGCCAGTATTAAATGGATTATCTCGGGCAGGGTCAATTTAAATCATGCAGATATTACGGATCCTGATCCCGGGTTCAGCGATCTATATACTGAAACACAATCCAGCCAGGTGAATCCTGCAATCAGCATTGGTGCCACAAAGCAATTCACAGAAAAACTGAGTTTTGGGGCCTGGCTCGGACGTGTTCAACGAAGTGGAAGCCTTACTGAAAGATTTATCAACTACTTCCCGGTTGGAGTGGATCCATACGAAATGCTGGGGAATCCCATGCTTAGCTCCGAGATCAATAACCAGGCCGATCTAAGCCTGCAATGGAGAACTGATCAAACTTCCATCTCCCTGGATTTGTTTGTAGCCTATCTTCAGGATCCGATCTCTTCTGTTATTGATACCAGCCTTAACCCGCGTATGCCAGGCAGTCCGGGAGTAAGACAATATATCAATATCAACAGGGCAATGACCACAGGATTTGAGGCAAGCTGGAACCAGCTTCTGCCTTTTGGCATGCAGCATAATCTCAGTATGGCCTATACCTACGGACAGGACCTGGAAAGAAAGGACCCGCTTCCCGAAATTGCACCCCTTGATACACGGTTCCAACTATCAGGAAGTTATTTCTCACATCGCCTGAAACCCTATCTTACTTTTCGCTACGTCATTGAACAAGCCAGGATCTCTACAGAATTCGGGGAGACCATTACTCCGGCATTTGCCTTGATGGATCTGGGTACTTCCTTTCGTTTCAAAAGGGTGATGGTTTTTTCTGCCGGCATTCAGAACCTGTTTGACACCCTCTATTATGAGCATTTGAGCCGCTCCGTTAGAAATGCTGAAGCAACGCCAATTTATTCCCCTGGCAGGTGTTTTTTTCTCTCTTTCAGCCTGGATCTGATGTAGGCAGGTACTGATTATTCTTTCAAGCGCTTGGTAAAGGGTATAAACCTGGGTACATGTTTTTTGTAGGCTACGTAGTCAGGGTACTTGCCAGCTGATATGGATTCGCTGAAACTGCTGCTTCCCCAGAACAAAAGCACCAGGCCAGCCAGGAGGTAATCCGCCCAACCCAGGGGCAGTCCGTCCATGCTACGAACTGCAGGCAGGGTAAAGAGCATTATTAATCCCATCTGATAGAAAGAAATAAGAAGTTGAAAAGAGTCCGTTTCCATCTGGCGGCAAATTCAGGCTTGGCCTGTAGTACTGCCCACCTGTAGTCCTCTGTCCCAGTCCAGAATTTGATCGAATATCCTCCCCTCCTGGAAAAATTATAAGTCAGCCTGAAACCCCAGGCAGTAACAAGAAGAGCCACAGCCAGATATACAATGACCAGGTCAATCAGAATCTCTTTCTGAAAAGCAGTGACCGGCTCATCCATTGTAAAGGCCAGAATTGGAATGACGATGATGGTCACAAGCAGAGCTAGAACAGTTTTCCACATTTCAGATCAGTTTTGAATCAGCTTTCAAAGTTATAAACACTATTTATCCCTCAGGTACACCCTGGCATCCTTGCTGAAAACGTATTCCGTCCCGGTTAAGGTAGCCGGTGATTTCACAATGGTACTTCCATCATGAATTGCAGCCGTGCCGATAACCAGTACTCCCACCTTTCCTTCCAGGTCGATCCAACCATTTTCATTGGGCAGTTTGATCTCTCCGGCGGCAAGCCACTGGATGAAGATGTTTTGTTCCCATTGGCTATAGGGCTCTTTTTTTCCCAGAAGGTTCATGGCAAATCGCTTGCTTGCAAACTCCCAGAGTCCGTTTTCAAGTTCTGTAGAATTTTTCATGATTGCTTTCAGGCTGGAACTCTTCATCCATACCACTGTCACCGGTGAGACCGCCACAACAGAAGCGCTTCTGGGATACCCGGTCAGCACAGACATTTCACCAATTAAACTTCCCGGACCAACCACATTCATGGTGATTCCCCGGATCTCTATTTTTACTTCGCCCGCAACAATCACAAACATGCCATTTTCCGGATCTTCTTCCTTCAAAAGGACAGTCCCCTCCTGGAACTGTCTACATACCAGAGCTCCCAAAACTTGTTGAAACACTTCTTCATCCAGCTTCGATAACCAGGGCAATGTCCTGAGCATTTCTTCAGGTTTCTCAATCTCACTTTCGGAATGGATAATCTTGTGTATATTTTCCTTTTTTTTCAAGCCAAACAAGGCCTGAAAGGCATTAGCTATTTTCTTGATCATAGCGCAAAGTATCTAAACTTCTTTGAAAATTGCAATTATTCACGTATTTCTCCAAGTAGCAATGTGTCTCCCAGAATATTCTCAGGTACCGTATCGGTTTCTGTTATAAAATGAAAAGGATCGATGGGCTCATTGCTGTAAATGCCAAAATGAAGGTGGGGGGGTGTTCTTGCATTCCCAGTAGAAGGAATTTTCAAAAGGAAGCGCGATATCATCAGGGATATCCAGTGCCAGAGCTCCTGCCTATACCCAATCACTTCCAAGGGCTGTTTCACTTAAATTGGCCTGTTCCAGAGAATGCTGGTAGACTTCGTGAGCTGAACGGGGAAAAAAAGCCTCCGGGACTTTCTCTTTTTTTCAACCAGGCACGATAAGAAGGATAAGAGCCAGACTGTTTAAAGTACAAGATTTGCTAAGTTCCTTCATCATGAGTGCCGGTTTTAGAATAAACCGGAACTAATGTACAGCAAACTTTGAATCAGAACAACAGGAATATCTTGTCCTTAATGGAAAATCAGAACAGCCAGCAAAACAATAGCTATTCCCAATAAAAGAGAGACTTTCCCCAGGTTGGCTATCTTCTTTAAATTTGAATCGGTTTCACCCCTCTTTGCCCGTTTGGAATAGACATTAAGTATAATCACAGAAATTGTAAGAACCAGAACAAGTATAAGCTTGACAATCAACATGGGCATGGCACTCAATGCTCCCCAGAATGGTGTCATCAGGTAAAGGCCTGAGCAAATCAGCATGACTAAACCTATATGGCCCATTCTACCTATTGCAAATGTATTCAAAGCAAATTTCTTGCCTTCCTCCTTTTCCATTTTTGATCCTGCAATACCCAGGAACATAAAGGCAAAACTGGTTCCCAGGCCCATGGCCAGTCCCAGGAAATGGACAATTAACATGGCTTCTCTCATTGTGGTACAGCTAAGGATTCATGAATTTCTATCTCGCAGGCTGCATTCCAATCCAGGTGCGGATGATCCTGTAGCAAGTCTTGTGCCTCCTTCATATTTGCAGCCTGAAGAATGGAATACCCGATAATTTGACTGTCACTGGCTCCGGATTTACCTCCCGGGCCCAGACTAATTCCGTTGCCAAGAGGAGTCCCAAAATCAACCAGCTTATCACCACATTTTTGTGCCCATGCCATCCAGGCTTTCATTCCTTCCTCCATCTCTTCCGGCGTGGACTCTGCTGTTTTCCAGGCAGCATCGATAGGTGCATTGTAGGTAACAATAAACTTTTTCATGCTTTCTGTTTTAACTATTGCTATCAACATTGACATTACTCCAGACCTCTTGTTCTTCTGAAAGTTGTGATTAACAAATAATTATGATTTAAATTCATATGTTTACATGAGAAAATCGAATACAATGAAAGGTCCAAAGGTTTTTCACAGCTCCTCAGTGAGCTTAATCATTGCAGGTTTAGCAGTTCTGTTGGGACCGTCCTGCAACTCTACGAGATCTGATGCACTGGATGAAGCTTCAGATTCAGCAATGAAGCGCCCCAATATACTCTGGATCGTTGGGGAAAATCTGAATCTGGATCTGGGGATTTATGGAGAAGAACTGGTGTCAACACCCAGCCTTGATTCTCTGGGTAAGAACGGAATGGTATATACCCATGTATTTTCTACCAGTCCGGTGTGCGCCCCCAGCCGCTCCGCGTTCATGACAGGGATGTACCAAACTTCTACAGGTACTCATAATATGCGGTCGCACCGTGAGGATGACTATCGACTTCCGGATGGAGTGAGGCCAGTGACTCATCGCCTTGGTGATGCCGGATACTTTACTGCAAACATTACAAGCATAGGAGAGCACATCGTCGGGACCGGCAAGCTGGATCTGAATTTTGTAAACGAGGGCCCCATCTATGATTCGGAAGACTGGTCCGAATTAAAGTCTAACCAGCCCTTTTTTGCCATGATCAATACCCCCGAGATTGAATATGATATTTATGACCGTCAGACCGCTTCAAAAACACGTGTTGAATGGGTGGGCGAGAAGGAGCATCCACAAATCGCCACGCCCGAAAATGTTGTGGTGCCACCCTATTACCCGGATAATGAAATCACCCGACAGGAAATGGCCCGTTATTATAATTCTGTTTCCGGAATAGACATACGAGTCGGTTGGATTTTAGAACAATTGCAAAAAGACGGATTGGCCGAAAATACGGTAATTATCTTTTTTGGCGATAATGGCCGCCTTGATGCAAGAGGGATACACTGGTGCTGGGACACCGGACTTCGGGTTCCCATGATCGTCTATTGGCCCGTCAGCCTGGAGGCCCCGTCCCAATATAAACCGGGAACTGTAAATGATGATATTATCAGTCTGCTCGATATCACGGCCACCACGCTGGAGATTGCCGGAATCCAACGCCCATTAAGCATGCAAAGCCGGGTTTTCCTGGGGGAGCATGCCGATCCATCCCGGACCTATGCCTTCGGAGCCAGAGACCGGATCGATGAAACAGTCAATCGAATCCGTTCGGTCCGCGAAAAGCGTTATCACTACATGCGGAACTATCTGCCCGGACTGGGTTTTGCTTCCCTGAACCGCTATAAAGAAAAATGCTTTGCGGTCAAGCCGCTTATGCGGGAATTGCATGCGGCAGGCAGATTGACAGGAGCCGCAGCCGAGCTCATGGAGCCATTGCCCTATGAGCAATTATATGATACCTGGAAAGATCCCCACGAGATCAACAATCTTGCCCAATCTGAAGACCCGGAACATCGTGATGCACTCCTTCGGCTCAGAGCCGCATTGGATACCTGGGTTGCCGAGACTGGAGACCAGGGAGCATGGCTGGAGCCGGCGGAAATTATCATTCCATTCGAAAAAGAGATGGATGAATGGTTCGGAACTCCTGATTGGTATACTAAGTAAGGTGGATTTGCAACTTATTTCATTACTTCTCCTGGTCCTCACCAAAGCTAATCATCCAGTTGATATCAAACTTATCGGTGCACATCCCAAAATAGCTACCCCAGAAAGCCTTATCCATAGGCATGGTTTCCTTACTGATTGGCATCGAAACATGCATGATCTTTTTCATATCGGTTTCCGAAAGTTCCATTCCATCCTGGGGAGGCATATCTGAAAACCTGCTCAAAAAATTGAAGAAAAGAAAAAAAGTATATAAATTTGTAAGTATATACTCACTAATATAGATGACAACCAAGCAGGAACAGATACTTGAGTCAGCACTTGAGCTTTTTGCCAATGAGGGTTATGCAGCTACCCCTACCAGCAAGGTTGCAAACAAAGCAGGAGTTTCAGAGGGGCTTATATTCAGGCATTTTACAAATAAGCAAGGGCTGCTGGATGCCCTGATGAAGGAGGCCGAATACCGTTTGGGCGAACTTCTTGGTCCTATCCTAATGGAGACCAATCCAAAGAAGGTGATCCGGAGAGTGATAAAGATGCCATTTAAGCTAACAAGCAGTAGGGAGAGGGACTTTTGGAAACTACAATACGTTCTCAAATGGTTGCCGGAATATAATAAACCGGAAAAAATGAAACCACTGATGATTAAATTATCTAGCGCATTTAAAGAACTTAAATATAAGAATGCTAAGAAAGAAGCCCAATTGCTCTATCATACCATCGAGAACATCTCGTCCGAAATTCTAAAAGGGAATATGGAACAGGAGGAGACATTCAGAGATTTCTTACTAAAGAAATATAAGGTTTATAATTCCTAATTAGAATATGTGAGTAAGTATTCACTTTTTGACTTGATCTCTATCCTGTTTTAATCTTTTCGAATCTCGATATTTTCGTAAATGCGTTGCTCTTTCCGTTTTAGCGCCGGTTATCAGTACATGCCTGGTCATTTTCTTAGATCAGAATTATTGTTCTTCCTGCGCCAGCCTGACAATCCCATTGACCATGTTTGCCGGACCATTGGGGATCCACGTGGCCAGTAACATCCTAGGAATGGAAACAACAGGAATACTTTTTGAATACATAATTACTTCTGTTTGCCCATTTCCCAGATCCGTAATAGTATATCTGGAAAAACTCTCCTGCATTCGTTTTAATCCCTGATTAGGATACATATCCGGAGCCGGATAGCCAGTTAGAATAAAACGTTCATTTTCTGGCTCCAATTCCAGTTTATAGCGGGTTACCACATCTGATACCGGCATGGGCCAACGCTTCTTCAGTAAATAATAGCTTAGCCATTCATCCTCTGAAATATCCCTGATTCGTTCTGTGCGTTCGGTATCTTCCATAAAATCCTTGTGCCTGGAATCGTCCTTCAATACAGCCAGGCAGCTTTCCAGACTTACTTCCGCAGTTGTTACCGCTTCATATTCCAGCACATTGAACTTTTTACCATTCTCGTCCTTCTTTTCCAGGAAGTTGTAGTAGACCAAAACTTTCCCATCCTTTGTTTTATCCTGCTTCCAGCCCTCCCTCTGGGCATTGACATTTACATTTAGCAATAAGGAACACAGAACGATTAGTCCTGTTTTTACATCATGTTTCATTGGTCCGCGAACAGATTGGTTCAATACAAAAATAAGAAGTTAATGCAATTTATACTTTCTGAAATTCTGTGATTGCAAACCACCCCCGATCATCGATATGCGTATGATTCAACTTCAGTCCGGATGCCTCTGCCATTTCCTGGATATGCCCTGTGTTGTACTTATGAGAATTCTCTGTGTGAATCGTATCTCCCTGCCTGAAGATTAAGGCGCCATTAAAGTGTTTTGAATGAACGCTTAAGTCCTTTCTGGCTACCAGGTGCATCTCAATCCTGGACTTTTCTCTATTAAAATAAGCATGGTGGGCAAAATCATCGGCATTGAAGTCAGACTGAATCAGGTCATTGACACTATAAAGGATATTCTTGTTAAAGGCCTCAGTTACTCCACGGGCATCGTTATAAGCAACATGCAGTACCGGTTCAGGTTTAATCATGTCCATCCCCAGTAAAAACACATCACCTATTTTCATCTGCTCGCTAATGTTACGCAGAAGCTCCAAAGAAGCTTCCCATTCAAAGTTTCCAATGGTGCTTCCAAAAAAACAGATCATGGCAGGCCGCTCCCTCTTAATGGACCCAAATTGAGAGAAAAAATCTACTGCATATCCTTCCACATGAAGGTTGGGGAAGGTGCTTACCAACTCTTCTGCGGAACTCTTTATTGCGGGTTGACTAATATCCAGGGGCAAATAGCGAATACTTGTCAAATCCAGCCCGGAAGTAGCATTTAACAGAATCGATATTTTGGAATGATCGCCCGGACCCAGTTCGATGATCTCATAGGCTCCATATCGCTTCATTAATTCCGGAGCAATTTGCTTTAAAATCCCCTTCTCAGTGCGTGTGGGATAATACTCCTTGAGACGGGTAATCTCTTCAAACAGGATCGATCCTTCTTTGTTATAGAAGTATTTGCTGGAGATGAATTTTTGCTCCGCCTCTAGTCCGCTTACTATTTCATTAACCACCTCTTCCGGACCAATTTCCTGCAAGAGATTGGTGATGGAAATCCGGTTCAGCGTGACGGTCTCTTCGTTTACGAAATTCATATGCTGATTTTATTTTCCCTTTCCGGAATACCCGTCTCTGTAGGATTTTCCGGATCATTGCTCCATTCGAACCATCCGCCATCATAAACGGAAACCTGTGGCCATCCCATTAACCAGGCATTGAACCAGGCTTCA
>JAYEOJ010000295.1:0-3183 GCA_034722835.1 Bacteroidota bacterium
TCTCCTCCCGTATCCCTATTCCCGAGTCTTTAACAAAAAAGTATACTCCCTCCGGATGTTCTTCTATTCCAAGAACAATTTCTCCCTTTTCGGTAAACTTCACCGCATTGCTCAGGAGATTTATAAGGATTTGCTTCAGGCGGAAGGGATCGGTATAGATAGCCAGTTCATTTAGTGGCCACTTCCAGTCCAACTTCATTGAAACATGGTCTTTACCTGTCCGCTTAATATTCTGGATAAACATCAGGTGAAGCTCCTTGAAAAGCTCCCTGATAAAACACTCCGCAATGTGTACATTGACCTGCCCGGCTTCTATTTTAGCTATATCGATAATATCATCGATCAGTCGCATCAGGTCATCGGCCCCCTGGTTGATCTGAGTAATAAAATCCCGTCTCTCTTCCGGGCTCAATTGTTCATCTGACAGCAGATCCGAAAAACCCACAATGGCATTCATGGGAGTTCTGATCTCATGGGACATATTGGAGAGGAAGGCTGTTTTCAGGCGATCGGATTCTTCGGCCTTATATTTGGCTTCCAATACCTTACGCTCAGCTTCTTTCCGCTCAGAGATATTCTTCAGTATAAGTACCATGGACTCTGGTCTCCCCTGGCTATCGTAAATAGCACCGGTGGAGACTTCCGCATCAAATGTGATTCCGTCGGGACGAACCACCTGGTACTCCAGGTTCTTCAAATATCCCTTCTTCCAGGTTTCCGAAAAGTTTTCTATGGAAGAACGCCAGTGGACTCTGTTGATGAATCTGAATATTTTCTGACCATATACCAGGTCAGGGTCTACATTGAAGGCTTCCAGAAATGCACTGTTGAAATCGAGAATCAGGGCAGATGGATCCACCACAAGCATGGGATCGGGCGAAGATTCAAAAACACGCCGCTGCCGCTCCTGGTTGGACCGGAGCCGGTCCTGATGCCTGCGGCGGTCAATGGCAACTGCAATCTGATCGCTGGCAAATTCAAGCAATTCAGCATCCGACCGGGTATAGAAGATCTCTTCAGAATAAGATTGAACGGCAAATACACCAATGGTCTTTCCTTCGTGCTTCAAAGGGACTCCCAGCCAGCTCACACAGGGAGCGCCTACGGGCTCTATTTCCCCCTGACTGGTCAGCTCCTTCTCGCGTGCAATATCCACCAGTTGTGCTTCTCCCGTCCGGATCACAAAACTGGTAAGTGTCTTCCTTGCCGGGAACTCCGTAAAGCTGTCCTTCTCATCCTCCATAAAGGGGAGGGTAAGGGTATCCGATTCCTCATTGTACAGGGCCAGAAAACAGTTGGTGGTATCCACGACTCTGCCCAGGGAATCCCTGATCATTACATAGAGCTCATCCAGGCTGTGAGTACTGTTCACCGCATTGGAGATATCAAACAGCACCTGCCGGACCAGCTCACCCTTTTTCCGCTCATTGATGTCCTCATGAATCCCTGTCAAACGAATGGTGTTGCCTTCGTCATCGAAACCCACGGCTCTGCCCATTCCCCTGACCCAGATATAGGAACCGTTCTTATGTTTCATCCGGAATTCGATCTCAAAAGAGGCCTCCCGGTTTTTAATTACCTCCTGAACCTTGTCATAAGATTTTTTGCCGTCATCCGGATGTTGCAGGGATATCCATGTTTCCAGTTCCTGAGGCAGTTCATCCGGGCCATAGCCAAGCATCGACATCCATATGGGAGAATAGTACACTTCATTGGTGACCAGGTTCCAGTCCCACATCCCCAGGTTGGTTGCTAATAGTGCCAGGTTCAATCGCTCCTCGCTGCTCCTGAGGGCATCTTCCGATACCCTGGAGTCGGTGATATCCCTGGCCACACCAATCACAGAGTCCACAGCTTCTGAGGCACCCATCTCGGGATAAAGCCTCCACTCAAAAGTGATTTTTCTGTCAGGCAGCTCAAGATCAAATACAACGGTCTGAGATTTGCCTGTCTTAAATACCTGCTCGAGTCCATTTTCCCACAGGGTCACCAGTTCCACGGGAAAGATTCCCATTTCGCGGTGACTCTTATTGATGAACTGGGCGATAGGAATGCCGGTTTGGGATTCCGCCGCACTGTTCACATAGACGTGCCGGTGTTCCCGGTCGAAATGCATAATCACGTCGGGGGAATTCTCGGCCAGAGCCCTGAAATGCTCCTGGGATTCTATCAGTGATCTTTCCAGTTTTTTCTGTTCGTCGATATTCCTGGTAACCAGCAGAATGTGGGCCTGGTCATCGATATGAACCACAGATATTGAATTCAGGGTCCAGAACCGCTCACCGGATTTCTTAATGTTTCGCCATTCGAAGCTTACCTGATCCCCATCCGCTGCTTCAAGAATATATTCCCTGGCTCGATCAACGGTATACCCTTCATCTTCAGCAGAAAAGAGGGTAAGATCCAGCGACTCCATCTCCTTTTCAGATACTTCGAATATCTCCAGCAGGCGGGGATTAAAATCTGTGATCTTCCTTGATTCGAAATCAAAAAGCAGAATGCCGTCGTGAACCGATTTAAAGATAGACATATACCTGTCCCGGGATTCTTTGAGGGCCTGTTCAGCTTCTTTTCTCTTCCTGATAACATTGGCATACTTCTGTGAGGAGTACACCGACGGAACCAGCTTATAGAGTTGTTCCTTCTGAACGAAATCCCAGATACCTGCCTTCAGTGTATCCGCTGCCTTTCTTACGTTCTTCTCACCCACCAGGTAGATAAGCGGAATCTCAGACAGATAGGGGTCCATCTCCTCTTCAATCATGGTGCGCTGATGATCGGGCAAATCAAAATCCGAAATGATCAGATCGGGGGGATCATTGATCAATCTCTTCTTTACCTGTTCACGCTCTTTGCAGTGTTCATGCTGCACATCAAACTTACCAGCTTTCAGAGTTGCCAGT
Source organism: Bacteroidota bacterium (assembly GCA_034722835.1). Taxonomy (GTDB): domain Bacteria; phylum Bacteroidota; class Bacteroidia; order Bacteroidales. The sequence goes on from JAYEOJ010000295.1 coordinate 2,904, forward strand.
ACTTCATCCGTCACAAGAGGGTCCAGGTACCAAAAACAGGCATTTATTTTCAAACCGGCCATTGGCTTAGGTTCATTCTATGGTTATTGTTCGAAAAATAGACAAAATAATTAAGTCCATGTTTTATAATGCACTGATATTACGTATTTGATTGTATTTTTGTTCCAGTAAAAATAACATGAACCTCTCGGACCATTTACACCATAAAAGCTTCCGGATCATTGCATCGCTTGCAGAGAAGGAACAAATCCCTTCCTATGTGATCGGGGGATTTGTCCGT
>JAYEOJ010000296.1:0-3175 GCA_034722835.1 Bacteroidota bacterium
TCTCCTGAGTCACCTGGAGTCTTTTATGTCTGAAGAACTGCAACCCTCCGGTGCGGAGCTCAAACTTAAAGTATCTCCTGAGGATCTTGAACTTATGGCCGATGAAAAATTGATCGAGCAGACCCTGATTAATCTGGTGAAGAATTCCATATACGCGCTTGAAGGGGTAAAGAAACCTGTGATTCATTGCAGGGCATTGAAAACCGGAAGTCATATTACCATCGAGGTAAGTGACAATGGCCGGGGCGTTCCCGGAGAGATTCTGGATACTATTTTCACGCCCTTTTTTACCACCCGGAAAGGGGGATCGGGCATTGGACTGAGTCTGGCCCGCCAGGTGATGCAGATGCACAACGGCACCATCAATGTCACTTCACCGGAGGGGAAGAATACCACCTTTACACTTAACTTTTAATTTTTTCCGGGTAGGGTATCGGGTCTTTTGTGAATCTAATCAGTGAAGAGTGCTTATCACTCAAATGACCCAAAACCATGACCTCAATTATATCATCCAAAATAAGACTGGCCATCCTGTGGACAGGAATGGCACTGTTCTTCCTGTTCTCAATTTTGGCCTGTGAATCCGTAGAAGAATCTACTCCTCTGCTGATGACCATAGACTTTATAGAGTATACATCTGAAGGAACTTACACGATTACCGGCTCCATTGACGAGGTCGGATTCAATGCCCTACCCGGGGGATATCGTCACGGTTCCGCTGCATTCAGGGATGTGACCCATACGGTCCGGTTCTGGACATCTACGCAAAATGGATATGGCTATGTCTGGTATCGTGAGCTTGACTATGATACAGCAGCGATATCTCGTGATTATTCAGAAGTATACCGGGGGCACTCTGTGCGCTGCGTGAAAGACCAGTGATAACACAGGTCTTCCATAAATTCAGTTACTTAACAGAATTTACCCTGAACTTCAGGCCCAGTGTTATCAGGATGGAAACCAGGTAGATAATTATCCCGTAGATGGTGGACCAGCAGGTTATTTTGATTCCCTTTGCCAGGATGGAAGTAGCAACCTGGGGATCCTTATGGGCCAGATAGTCAAATACATCAACCAGTCCCAGAATCTGTCCAAATATGCCAAAAACCAGGGTGAAGAGTGCTAGCGATTTGATGTAGCCTGATAGTTTATCTATTTTCTTTATGCGACCCGCAGTTGGGTTAATAGCCAGTTTACCGGCCATCACCGACAGGATGAGAATTACCAGGAACAATACAGATAGTGTTCCCATGAACCAATAATTACCTTCTGCAAAAAAGCGTACCATGATCTTTTGTTTTTAGTTTGTAAATTTTATACACTTCAAAATTAGATTCATGATCGTTTGCAGACAATGTGAAATGTTGTACAAAACCTGTAATTCATCCCCAATTTATGGGTAGTTTCTGAAAAATCGCCAAATTGAGGCTAAAATTCTTTGATGCGCAGATTTTACCATACCCTTTTCTGGATTCTTACATTTGTGATCCTGACCCTGACCTTTGGAAGGTCGTACGGGGGGCTTGCAAAATCCTTCTATTTCGTAGCCTTCTTATTTCCGATCATCGTGGGAACATCTTACCTTGTTACATCTTACCTGGTGCCCCGCTTCTTGCTAAAGAAGGCCTATTTCAAGTTCGTACTCTATTTTATCTATACTCTGGTATTCTCGGTATATCTGGAGATGCTGGTGATTACACTGTCTCTGATTGTTTTTGCCAATTTCGAATACAGCGAGCTGAATCCCAAAACCACCGATATCGTATTTCTCACTGTGGTGCTCTACTTTCTTGTTTTTCTGAATACGCTTGTGTTTCTGATACAGGAGTATTTTAGGGGAGAGGAGAAGCAACGGGAACTGGAAACAGAAAAGGAGAAACTCACACGGGGGTACCTGGTGGTCAGGTCGGAGCGAAAAAACAGCAATCTCCCCTATGATCAAATCGAATATGTGGAGAGTCTTGGTAATTACGTTAGGATCCTTACCTCTGAAGGGGAACCGGTTCTGACCAGGGAAAAGATCAGCAGCCTGAAAGAGAAACTTCCTGGTAGTTTTCTTCGCATCCACCGCTCCATTCTCGTAAACAGGGATAAGATCCAATCCTTCAGCAAGGAGATGATCCTGGTAAATGAAGTGGAGCTTCCCCTGAGCAGGAAATACAAAGAGGAAGTACTCCGCATATTAATGGTCAAAAATGCTGATCAGAGATAACCAATTCGTAAAGCATTGGTTATCATAGGTAAATCCCGGCATTTAAAAAAATGCAAGAAATTTTCTCATGTGGATTTTAGATTTTTACGTGTAGGATCTTTTTAATCTGTGGGAATTCTGATGATTGGCTTCTATTTGGCTCGGCCTCCGATGGTCATAGGGTCGCCCTTGTATCCCAGTTCTTGCCAGTCAAGTCTTTTGGTTTCTTTCCGGGTATGACAGTCGGTGCATTTTAATGATTTAGCAGCAGGAGCGACCATATGGTTGATGGGCCAGTACATTTTTGTCTCCACAAAATCGTACTTTCCGGAGTATTCCAGATTAGTTGTAGCCATTCCCAGTTCAGCAGCTTTGTCCCAATCGAATTCTGACCAGTAACCACCTTCACCGAACATTTTTGGGGTAATTAAGTAGCGGTTTTTTGAATCATAAATCTGCTTTCCACGCATCAGCTTGAAGGGGGTGATTTTGGCTGTCTCATCATAGATATTGCCGGAAAGCCTGTTTATCTCAACTATATTTTCAGGATTAATCTTATGCCCGGGAAGGTAATATTCCGCCTGTCCATTGTACCAGCTATATGCCGGGATCACATTCTTTTCCCAGAGGAAATCGCCTTTCTTTTTGTCATAGACAGGGTTTTCAAATTCATCGAGCTCTTTTGTAATATCCTGTCCGGCTGTGGACCAGTCCCACCAGGTCTTTGTGGGCTCTTCACGGGCAAAAAACGGTATGTGACAGGTTTCGCATGCCACGGAGCTAACATGATCATTCACTATCTTTTTTCTATGTGGCGTTTCCGAGTGACAATCCAGGCATGCTATATGGTTTGTCCCGCTTGCAATGGAGCCGTGACTTGCTCCGAGAATCATGTGATTTTCCCCGGCGTGACAATCAGAACAGGAGAAACCAAGTTCCCCCATATGAAAGTCCAGGGCGGGGGAAGGATTTAACATGCTGGCT
>JAYEOJ010000297.1:0-3173 GCA_034722835.1 Bacteroidota bacterium
ACCTGCCTTGATCTACGGGGCAATTCTTGGTTTTGTATCAGTTTTTATTTCACTGGTTTTCTACTTCATCGGAATGGCTACTGAGAGCTGGACAAACTGGATCAACATGCTGGTTGGCCTGGTCCTGCTGGTCTACCTGATGCTGCAGTACCGGAAAGAGTACCTGGGAGGTTATGCAAGTTTTGGTCAGATCTTTCTTATGGTACTTGTTTCTGCGGGTATTATTTCAGTGATCATTGGATCCATCTACCAATACCTGCTTTTCACAGTTATTGATCCCGGGTTGATTGAGCAGGTTAAGATTGCAGCTGAAGAGAAGATTATGAGCAATTCCAGGATTCCGGAGAGCATGTTAGACGACCTCCTTGATAAGAATGAAAAGCGTACCACTGCAGTCTATTTGGTCAAGGCCTCACTGATTGCCGGTCCAATTATAAATGCTATTCTCGGACTTATCATTGCAGCCTTTATCAAAAAGGAAGAGGATGTAACCCCGGTATAATCATCGGTTGTCCATGAATGTTTCCATCGTTGTTCCCCTGTTTAATGAAGAGGAGTCACTTCCCGAATTAAGTGCCTGGATCGACCGCGTGCTCAGCGAAAGTAATCTTAGCTACGAGCTGATTCTGGTGGATGACGGCAGCAAGGACGGATCGTGGGAACAAATTGAAAAGCTGAAACTTACCTATTCTCAGATCAGGGCTGTCAGATTCCGCAGGAACTATGGCAAATCTGCAGCCCTCCATACAGGTTTTGGTTTGGCCAGTGGTGAAGTGGTGGTTACCATGGATGCTGATCTGCAGGATAGCCCGGAAGAAATTCCGGAGATGCGCCGGATGATCATGGAAGAGGGGTATGATGTGGTGAGCGGATGGAAAAAGAAGCGGTACGATCCCTTCCTCAAAAAAAAGGTACCCACCCGGCTGTTTAACTGGGCGGCCCGGAGCGTCAGCGGGATCCGGCTTCATGATTTCAACTGCGGACTGAAGGCATACCGGCTCAATGTGGCAAAGAGCGTGGAAGTATACGGGGATATGCACCGCTACATTCCTGTCCTGGCCAAGGGAAATGGATTTACCCGTATCGGAGAGAAGGTGGTTCAGCACCAGGAACGAAAATACGGGGTGACTAAATTCGGGATGAACCGCTTTCTGAATGGCTTCCTGGACCTGTTGACCGTATCCTTTCTGATCCGTTTTGGCAAGAAACCCATGCATCTATTTGGTGCCATGGGTTCACTGATGTTTCTGGTGGGACTTGGGATGGCCATTTACCTGGGAGTTGATAAACTGATCGCACTGATCAATCACATCCCCCAGCGGCTGATTGCAGACAGCGCCTTCTTCTATATTGGTCTTGCCAGCATGATCATGGGTACTTTGCTGTTTATTGGCGGTTTCCTGGGAGAACTGATTTCCCGGAGTTCTGCAGAGCGAAACAGATACGAGGTGGAGAGGGAGATTTAAGGTGAAAATATCTTTTATCATTCCGGTTTACAACAGGCCCGGGGAGACCGAAGAGCTGCTCCGGAGCCTATCCCGTCAACCGGACACTGATTTCGAGGTGATCATTGTGGAAGACGGTTCCACCGAAAGCAGTGAAGCCGTGGTGGAAAAGTACCAGGAGCTTCTTGACATCAGCTATTACTATAAGGAAAATTCAGGACCGGGACCCAGCCGGAATTTTGGCTCTGAAAAGGCCAGGGGGGAATATCTGATCTTCCTGGATTCCGATTGCGTTCTTCCCGGGGAATATTTCCGGGTTGTCAGGGAATCCCTGGAGCAAAATTATGCCGATGCTTTTGGAGGACCCGACCGGGCGCATAAAGATTTCACAAACTTTCAGAAGGCCATCAATTTCTCCATGACTTCCTTTTTGACCACAGGAGGCATCCGGGGAGGAAATGAAAAGATGGAGAAGTTCCACCCCCGCAGTTTTAATATGGGTTTTTCAAAAGAGGTTTTTAAAGCTACGGGCGGATTTTCCACCATGCGTTTCGGGGAAGATGTGGATTTGAGCATCCGGATCCTGGAGCATGGCTTTTCCACCCGCCTGATCAGGGAGGCATTCGTTTACCATAAAAGAAGAAGTACCCTGAGACAGTTTTTCAAACAGGTCTATAATTCTGGAATTGCCAGGATCAACCTGCAACTCAGGCATCCCGGGACACTGAAAGCAGTTCATACGGCTCCTGCTCTTTTTACACTTGGTGTTATTGGACTGCTGTTGTTTTCTATCCTGATATCCTGGTATTTTGCAGTTCCTGTGCTTTTACATATGCTACTGCTGTTCCTGTGTGCCACTTTGAAAAATGGCAGTCTGAGCATTGGCCTGCTCTCAGTTGTCACAAGTTACATTCAGCTTTTTGGCTATGGAACAGGATTTTTGAATGCCTTCTGGCGAAGGCTCATCCTTGGAAGAGATGAGTACTCGGCATTCAATAAGAATTTCTACAAATAGCCCGTCTCTTGCTCTACCCAGTCAATGATTTCCCTGCAGTTGCATGGAGAGAACCAGTGGTAGCGGTTCTCCTTTCTGAACCAGGTCAGCTGTTTCCTTGCAAACTTCCTGGTATTTCGTTTGATCAGGTCCACTCCTTCATCGATGCTTAGCTCTCCATCCAGTACCCTGAACAGTTCCCGGTATCCCACGGTCTTCATGGCTGTATATCCCCTCAGGTGATACAGTTGCTTTACCTCTTCCAGAAGTCCGGCCTCCATCATGTGCTCCACCCGCATATTAATCCGACTGTAGAGGAGCTCCCTGTCCAGATCAAGTGCAACGCGAAGAATTTCGAAGGGGCGTTCTTTTTTTGAATCCGAAAGGAAGGATGAATAGGGTAGGCCCGTTTGAATGGAGACTTCCAGGGCCTTCAGTACCCGCATATGGTTTTTCAGATCCACTTTCCCGTAGGAGACCGGGTCAAGGCTCTTCAATTGGAGTGTCAGGGATTCAAGGCCCTCATTTTTCAATCTTTCCTGGAGTTCCTCCCGCAGAACAGGATCAATCTGAGGCAGATCGTCGATCCCCTCACAAACCGCATCGATATAGAGTCCCGATCCACCCACCATCAGGACCAGGTTGTGGACCCTGAACAATTGCTCCAGCCTGTCTAGCACCTGGTTCTCGTAAGTGCTGGCATTATAGGGTTCCCTGACAGAAATGTCCTGAAT
>JAYEOJ010000298.1:0-3171 GCA_034722835.1 Bacteroidota bacterium
CAGATCTTCTCATGGCTGAATAAACGCGGGGCTGAATTTTATTGGGATTATGATCATCAGTACGCGGATGATCGTACAAATGAGGCTGGAAGGTTCTTGAGAGAGAATTTGGTGAAGTTCCCACAGCATGCGAAACTTGAAGAGTTCAGGGGACTGGATGAAGGGAAGCAGATCAGGATATTTGAGCTTCCCACGGATGTCCTGCAGGCCAAAACAGTTCACAAGATTCTGGATCATGAAGATTCTCATAAGGTCAGGGATTGCACCCATACGGCTCTTGTTCTGTGCGATGAGGAGCTTCTGATGCCGGTGATCATGTCGCTCCCCGAAACCGTGGAGGAGATCAATGTAACCATGGGTTATCCCATGAAAAATACTCCGGTGTACAGTTTTATTGATACCTTGCTTCGCTTGCATCACAATATCCGGAATGCCTACGGTGGAAAAGTCCTCTTCTATCACAAGGATGTGATGTCAGTCCTCCTGCATCCCTATTTCAGGAAGATAAAGGATCACTCAACAGAGGATCTGACCCAAAAGATTATGCAGGAGAACCTGGTCATGGTTGACCAGGAAATATTCACCGGGGAGTTGGCCAGGGCCATTTTCAGACCTGTGGATGATGCCACCGGTCTCATTGAATACCTGAAGGCCATTTTCAATCATATACTTGCGAGCCTTGCAGAAAAAGAGGGAGCGATGCAAGATGCTCTGGATAGGGAGTTTATATTTCAATTGCTTACCCATTTGAATAAGCTCGACCTGGTGATCTCAAAACGTCCTGATATCACTGTTGCCATCCTGGAACGTTTGCTCAGGAAGTTACTGGCTGCTCTCAGGATTCCATTTGAGGGAGAGCCCCTTTCCGGACTGCAACTGATGGGAATCCTGGAGACCAGGCTGCTGGATTTCAAACACGTGATCTTGCTGTCCATGAACGAAGAGGTGATGCCTGCCTCGCACTCTGCCCACTCCAATATTCCCTATTCCCTGCGTCTGGCATTCGGAATGCCGGCAAAGGAGGATATGGATGCCATCTATGCGTATTATTTTTATCGTCTTTTGCAACGGGCCGAGCGGATCGATCTCCTGTTTAACAGTGCCTCGGGAGGGATGCGAACAGGAGAAATGAGTCGCTATCTATACCAGTTAATCTACAGCAGGGGAATCGAGATAATCAGACCCGGATTGGAAGTCCGGGCCAGGGAAATTCCTCCACTGGTGATCCCCCACACAGGGGAGGCTGATTTGAAACTGGAGCGCTATTGGACAGACGGGGAAGAGGGACGATATCTTTCTCCTTCAGCTGTGAATACCTACATCGATTGTTCGCTGAAGTTTTATCTCAGGTATATCGCAGGCATTGGTGAAGCGGATGAAATTCATGAAGAGATCGATGCTGCGGGCTTTGGGACCGTGGTCCATGACACCCTGAAAGAACTTTACAGCGAGATTGCAGAAAGAAATAAAAAGCAGGTGACCCTGGAGGAATTGCTGGCACTTTTGGAATCACCTGTACCGGAAGAGGTTCTCAAAAAAGTCTTTGTGAAACAGCATTTCAGGGGCCGGAAGCGTGAAGTACTGGAGGGAAGAAACATCATCATTTTCCGTGTAATGCTCCGCTACCTGATGAAGATTATCAGAACAGATCTCGCCATTGCACCCTTTGAACTGGTTTCGGCCGAAGAAGACTACATGAGGATTCTGCCCATTGAGCTAAAAGGGAGAAAGATGGAGATTCGTATGGGCGGAAAAATTGACCGGATCGACAGGGTAAACGGGGTTCTCCGGGTGATTGATTATAAAACCGGACAGACCGACCAGAAGTTCACCACCCTTGATTCTCTGTTTGAAGGGAATTACGGAAGCAGGAACGGAGCGGCTATGCAGACCCTTTTTTATGCCTGGCTGGTTGGAGAGGTGCATCCTGGAGAAACGGTGATGCCGGGACTCTATACCATGAAAGGACTTTTTGAGGAGCAGTTTGATCCGGCCCTGAACATGACCAGCCTCAAGAAGGAGGGGAGAATCGATTCATTCGAGGGACTGGAAGAACCTTTCATTAAGCGCCTGAAAGAGGTATTGCACAAGCTATTTGATCCGGCTGTTCCTTTTGTGCAGCGAGAGAATGATCTGAAGTGCAGCTATTGCGATTTTGCCTCCCTGTGTCAAAGAAAAACCATTGACTGAATTTTAATCAATCCTCTTTGTCCTCCAGGAGATCAGGTCTGAGCGCTCTGGTGCGTTCAAGTGACTGCTCGTGTTTCCACTGGTCGATCCTGGCAGCGTGACCTGACAACAGGATTTCAGGTACTTTCCATCCCTTGTATTCGGCCGGACGGGTATAAACCGGGGGGGCCAGCAATCCATCCTGATATGAATCGCTCAGCGCAGAAGTTTCGTCAGAAATCGCACCCGGAAGAAGGCGGACAACACTGTCGGTGATAACAGCAGCGGCAAGTTCCCCTCCGGTCAGCACATAATCCCCGATGGAGATTTCACGACTGATCAGGTGATCTCTGATCCGCTGGTCAATCCCCTTGTAGTGGCCGCAGAGGATGATCAGATTTCCGGCCAGGGCCAGGTGGTTGGCCTCTTGCTGATTGAACTTGCGCCCATCGGGTGAGGTGTAGATGATTTCATCATATTCCCGTTGTGATGTCAGCTGAGTGATGGCGCGGTCTATGGGTTCGATGGACATAACCATGCCAGCATCTCCGCCAAATGCATAATCATCCACGCTCCTGTGCTTATCCAGAGAAAAATCACGCAGATCATGAATGTGGAGATCCAAAAGCCCTTTTTCCCTGGCCCTTTTGACTATGGAATGGTTAAGGGGCCCGTCCAATAACTGAGGTAACACCGTAATAATATCGATGCGCATAGTGCTCTGATTTTCTACGAAGATAGAACAGTTTTTTTCTGAAAAAATGTGCATTTAACGAAAAATCACTAATTTGTATGAGCTAGCAACCTACTAATCCTCTACCTGTCATGAAAAATTCTGATGTTAATGATCCTTTAAAGGAGACAAATAAAGAAGAAAAAGAAAAAGAAACAAGGCACCAGGAACCCTCAGTAGATGCGTCCGGACCGGTTGTACCGGAGACCGTATCAGAAGACGTATCAGATCCCGTTCCAGCTACATCAGAACCCGTTTCAGACACCTCA
>JAYEOJ010000299.1:0-3165 GCA_034722835.1 Bacteroidota bacterium
CTTCGGGGCATGGTTGAAGCGGATTGTTGTGAATACCTGTATCAACCACCTCAAGAAAAAGAGGGTGGATCTGGTTTACACGGAACAACAGAACGACCCGCTGCCAGACGACGAAAAGGTGGATTATGAAGAGATCCGTTTTAAGGTGGACAACGTGATGAAGGCCATTGAAAAATTGCCTGAAGGTTACAGGGTCGTTTTCTCTCTCTACATGCTCGAAGGGTATGACCACAAGGAGATCGCCGACATACTGGGCGTAACCGAATCGACCTCGAAAAGCCAGTTTTTAAGAGCCAAGCAGAAAATTAAAGAAATGTTGATGAGCCATGAGTGACAGATTAGAAGATTTTGTGAAGCAACACCGAGAGCAGTTTGACCTGCGCGAGCCCGATCCTTCCATCTGGCTGAAGGTCAATCCTGCCAACCAAATGGTGAAAAAGGAACGCAGGCCTATGCGCTGGCTCAGAATAGCAGCAGCTGTGGCTATGATTTTTGCTGGTTCTACGGCAGGTATTTACTTCCTGACAGGAGAAAAGGCCGATCCGGATCTCTACAGCAGTGATCTCTATTCCAGTGATCTCTACACCGAAATCATGGAAACTGAGCAGTATTACAGCCAGATGGTTGCTGATCGCTACGACGAGCTGCAGCCCTTCCTGGCCGGCAACCCTTCAGCAAAGGAGATGCTGGCAACTGATATGGATGAGCTGGACGAGGTTTACAAGGAGCTGAAGGAGGATCTGAAAGACAATGCTTCCAACCCGGAAGTGATCGAGGCCATGATCCTCAACTACCGGGTGAAGCTGGAGATCCTGGAAGACCTGCTAAATCAACTTAAAGAAAAGGAGAATCAAGATGAGAAAGATGAATCATATTCTCTTTAGACCCAAAAAGCTGTTGATCCTTTCGGCGCTGATGCTGGGCACTCTTGCCACAGCTCAGGATCGAACGGACAAAAGCAGTGTGAGCAGGAGTTTTCCTGCCTCACATGAGACAACTCTGGAGATTCTGAACAAGTACGGGAAGATCCAGGTGGCCACGTGGGACAAAGATTCCGTGGAGGTGGAAGTGGATATCCTCCTGACCGAATCAAGCAACTCCAAGCTAAGGAAGTTGAAAGATGATATACAGATAGACTTTACAGGAACCAAGAGTTATATCGTTGCCAAAACAGTGATAGAAAGTGAAAGCGGCTGGCTGGCCTCGGAACTGAAATCCATCGGCAATACCATCAAAGGTTCAAACAAGCGAATCGAGATCAACTACATGGTTCATGTCCCGGTCCACATGGATGTGGTACTCAATAATAAGTTCGGGGACATCTATATGGACGACCTGGACGGACAGGTGGATATTACACTCTCCAACGGAGTCCTGAAGGCCAACAGGCTCATGGGTAACGCCACGCTCTCTCTGAGTTTTGCCAACGGGATGATCAAATCGCTGGGTTCGGCCAATATGAAGTTATCCTACTCCGACCTGGTCCTCAACGAGGTCAGTCAGCTCGATCTGGTCAGCAAGTCTTCCAGGTTGAATGTGGACAGTGTGAATGTGCTGAAGATAGACTCCCGGAGGGACAAGCTCTACTTCAAGCATGTTGAATTCTTTTATGGCTCAAGCAATTTTACACAGGTATGGGTGTATGACTTCCTTCGTGAAAGCGATCTTCATATGAAGTACGGAGAACTGACCATCGAGCATGTTATGTCCGACTTCAGCAAGATCTATGTGGAATCAGAATATACCGATTTGTCCCTGTACTTCGACAAATCTGCCGCACTGGAATTCGATATTTTTCACCACGAAAAAACGATCCTGAGGCTTCCCGGTACAGAAGTGTTAAAGGAAGAGACTCCTTCAGGAAAGGATCACTATAAAACAGTGGGAACCATAGGCACAGGCACACCCCTGGGAACGCTTAACATTGATGCCCTTCAAAAATGCTATATCAACATCACCTTTAAGTAATATTCCATGAGAAACTTTTACATCATCATATTTCTCCTCTGTCTGTCACCCGCCGCCTTTTCGCAGTTCTATCACAAAGAGGTGGGGATACGGGGCGGATACTCCTCTGGAATCACCTTCAGGGTGAACCTGGAAGAGTATCTCTCCTACGAGGGACAGCTGAGCTACCGCGATAAGGGCGGGATTTTTACCGTACTTCGACAACAACATACTGAAATAGGTATGGATCAGGTGGGAAACTGGGAATTTGTTTATGGGATGGGCTTCCACGCCGGATTCTACTACACCGACACCTATAAAATATTTGGCAAAGAATTTTACTACGGAAGTGAGATTTTCACCCCCGTCCTGGGTATGGATGGATATGTGGGAATTGATTACAAGCTGGTCAACCTGCCCATGAGTTTTGGAGTCAGTTACCAGCCCTTTGTAGAGATCTCGCTGATGCAGATCTTCGGAATTAACCTGTGGGATTTTGGATTCCATGTCAGATACATGTTCTGATATATAACTTATTAAGAATCACACGAATAATTGAGATATAAACCCAAAAAAAATAGCGATGAAAAAAATTGTTACTATGATTGTTATAATGGCTCTGGCGCTGCCGACGATTGTAGCCCAGGAGCCTGAAGAAGAAGCCCCCCAGGAGAAACAAAAACAAAATACCGGGGAATACCAGACCCTTTTTGGTTCCAATTCGGGCAATGGCGGATATGGCGCCTTTACCATTGGATATACGAGCATTAACAGCAGGGACGCACTCCTGATGGGAGCACGGGGTGAATGGGTCATTGGTCATGGATTCGGACTGGGCCTGGGTGGATATGGATTTGTAAATGATCCAACCTACAATGCCGCAGAGGATCTGAACTATTCACTTGCAGGAGGGTACGGGGGAATTATTATAGAGCCCATAGTTTTCGGATGGTATCCGGTTCACCTTTCCTTCCCCATCCTCATTGGTGGTGGTGGTGTGGCCCTGGCTTCTTATTACTCTGATCCCTACGATTCATACTACTACTATGATGGCTATGTGGCCGATGCTACGGGATTTTTTGTGGCCGAATTTACTGCAGAATAGAAGATTCTTGGGAATGGTAGGGTGGCATAGGCGGTTCATCGATGGTTTCTCGACGATCGCAGCACCTCTGAGCGATCTAGTAAAAAAGGACAGATTAAATATAGTAAAGTGGG
>JAYEOJ010000300.1:0-3164 GCA_034722835.1 Bacteroidota bacterium
AACAGTTGATATCTCTAAGGAGCAGGTTGTTTGAAACATCCAGTTCACCCAGTTGATTCTCACTGCAAAGGAGCTGACTTAATGCAGTGTTTTCAGAAACTTCCAGTTCCGGCAACTGGTTATCCCAGCAATACAATATTACCAGTTCTGCATTATTTGAAACATCCAGCTGGCTTAATTGGTTTTCAGCGCAGTAGAGATAAACCAGCTTCAGATTCAGTGAAACATCCAGGTCTTCCAGTTTATTTTCGTAGCAGGTCAGGCTTTCTAATTCAGGATTTTGACTCAGATCCAGACTGCCAAGGTGATTGCGGGGACAGCTAAGAAATTTCAGTTCAGGATTACCGGATACGTCCAGATGGGATATAAGATTGGATGCACAGTTTAATTGGACCAATGCGGTATTATTTGAAACATCAAGACTGCTTAGTTGATTCCCTGAGCAGTACAGGTCCCTTAGGTTTTCATTCTTAGAGACATCCAGCTCGCTTAAGAGGTTTCCATAACATGCTAGATGGACCAGCCCTGGAATGGTGGATACATCCAGGTGGTGTAACTGGTTGGCCGAACAATCCAGTGTATCCAGGTTGATGAACATCTCAATACCTGCCAGGAAAGAGATGTCCCGGTTACGTACCTTCAGGACTGTCAGGGCTTCTGCTTCCCGGTAGCTTATGGAACCGTCTCCGTTGGTATCCACACCTTCCTCCAGGAGCGCGCTCAAAAATGCCTCATCTGCAATATACAGCGGATCATCTGGACCAAATGAGAACTCCTCCTTCTCACAGCTGTTGAACAGCAGAAGGGTGAGTGCAAAAAGTCCTATTCCCTTTAAAACCTTTTTCATCGCTTTTAATTGCTACACGTGGTCGTAAAGTAAACATTCGGACTCCCCTCACTGCAGAGCGTCAACTCTTCGGGAGGGAAGGGCATGATCCAGACACAAACCTCAGTTAGCGACGGCATATCTCCGATATCCAGGTCACATTCATAATCCCTGCTCCCAAGGCCAAAATTGTATGAGAGGTCCAGGCTGTTTAACAGGTTCCCTCTGCAATTCAGCACGTACAATTCAGCCAGGTCTGTAACATCAAGATCTGTTAGCTGGTTTACCCCGCACTCCAGCCTGTGAAGGCTATAGAGCCTGGAAAGATCCAGGGACGTGAGCTGGTTCCAGCCGCATTCAATGGCGATCAGTTCCGGATTGTTTGATACTTCCAGGGTGCTTAGCTGGTTATGGTCGCAGTCCAGTGTCCATAGCTGCTCCTTGTCTGAAACATCCAGTTGTTGCAACTGGTTGTTGTCGCAATCCAGCATGTAAAGGTTTACTTGATCGGAAAGATCCAGTTGGGTTAATAAATTTCCCGGACACCACACATGCCTCAGGGATCCACAGTTTGTCAGGTCCAGTTCTGTAAGCATGTTCCCTCCGCACTGAAGGTAATCCAATGTGGAATTATTGGAAACATCCAGACGGGCAAGCTGGTTTTCATTGCAGTTGACATCATACAGATACTGCTTTCCTGCCAGATCCAGTTCTTCGATTCCGTTTCGCTGACAGTTAAATGTCCTAAGCCTGCTGCATGCAGAAAGATCCAGGATGGCGATCTGATTATCGTGGCAATTAATATGCTCCAGTTGATCACAGGAGGAAATATCCAGGCTTCCTATCTGATTCGTATTGCAATCCAGGTTTCGGAGGTCGAGGCATTCCCTGAGATCAATTGTCTCGATCTGGTTCATGCTGCAATTCAGGTTCTGAAGGTGGATAAGATTGGAGACATCCAGATATCTTAATTCATTTTCGCTGCAGTCCAGATCTTTCAACATAGTGTTCTTTGAAAGGTCGGGTATGGTGGACAGCTGGCAGTTCTGGCACCACAGGGACTCCAGGTTCACCAAATGCTCGATCCCCTTCAGGTCGAAAAGCACCCTGTTGGAGATCATAAGCACGGTCACATTCTCTGCTTCCGCATAACTGATGGCTCCATCCCCGTTTACATCGACCCCCAGTTCCAGGAGCAGGTCATAAAAATCACCCGCAGGAAAATCCACCGGGTCTTCCGGGCCGGTCTTATCGCAACCGAAAAATAATGCAAGCAGTGATAATGGGATATACAGGAAATTGCGGAATCTCATCATAACCGTCGGGGATATACTGGACAAGTTACAATATAGGGCGTATAAAATCAATTATTTTGTTGAAGGAGAAAGCTTTGGCTAAGATTACTTCAATAATATTACTCGACAAATCTTATGCAAACATATATGAGTGGTGGTAGAGTGGCAATCTGCTACAGCACCCAACATTGTGTATACCCCATTTGTAATTGTCACATCTATTGCATTTCCTACCTTGGTTGATTCATATACAACAAAACACTAATTTTAATAAAGCAAATAAAACAGATCAATGTTTGGCAAAAGCCGCGCCAATTAACGGCGCATACACTAACCGTTCAGGCACATTCAGCGTTCGCTGAACTTTTGTCTGCCCGCTGCATTATGCACAATTTAAAAGTTAGCTTTTGAATGAGAAAAAAGAATATGAAGGGTCTTGTTTTGAGCGCTTTTGTGAGCTATATTTTGGACACAAAATAAGCTATAAACAGCTAGATCCACCCCATCCTGATGTTTCGGCTATCATTGATGGTAAGAATGCTGGTATTGAGCTAACTACAATTTATTCTGACAATATTATAGGTAGATTTGAATCTCAATTAAAGAAGAACGAGTCTTTACAGAATAGAATTTGTAGTTATATCCAGGATGCTTTGATTGCTAAATTAGACTACCCAGTTGAAGTTCGTATTGGATTTGACAATTCCAAGATTATTGGCAAGGATGTGATTCCAATTGGAAATTGGATACTTAAGTTATTACAACCATTATTCTCTGATACCTTGCCAAAGGAGGAAATACTATTGGAAATCACAGATCCTGACCAATTACAAAAACCGGTCTATAGAATCTCAGCAGCACACTTCCCAGATTTTAAAGCCACTTTTGTTACTGGAACTATAGCTTCATTTAACAAAACTCTCAGTTCTGAAAGGATCAGAGCCGCCATTGAAGATAAGGATAACAAAATAGACAAGTACAAGGATCTATATGATTATAAATGGCTTATTCTTTGTATTGAGACCGATAAGCTAAGTTCAGAT
>JAYEOJ010000301.1:0-12309 GCA_034722835.1 Bacteroidota bacterium
CTTACCGGCCATACTGGAAGGATCAGGAGTTATGCCAGGGATGCACTGATTGCCCAGGCCGGAGATGAAGTGCGTTCCCTCCATATCCTGCTTCAGGGTAGTGTGAAAGGTGAGATGGTAGATTTTACCGGGAAGGTGATTAAGATAGAAGACATTTTTCCCAACCGTCCCCTGGCTCCGGCATTCCTGTTCGGTCATCAAAACAAGTATCCGGTCAACATTACTGCAGGGGAGGATGCAATCCTGTTGTCCATTCCACGCGATCGTTTTCTGATCATGCTCCAGGAAAGCAAAAAAGTGCTGGAGAATTTTGTAAACAGCATCTCCAGCAGGGGGCAGTTTTTATCGAACAAGATAAAATTCCTGTCATTTACCACCATTAAGGGCAAGCTGGCCCAGTACCTGTTGGATCTCTCTGCTCAGAATTCCTCCAGCAGCTTTACCATCCCTCACTCCCAATCACAATTATCCGAACTCTTCGGTGTGGCCCGGCCCTCCATTGGTCGTGCCATAAGTGAACTGAACCGTGATGGGGTCTTTCGTACGGAAGGGAAAAGGATCGAGATCCTGGATCATGCAGGACTTACCTCTTATCTAAAATAGAGCTTCAGCAAATTCTGGGCAGCTGTTCCCCCGAGATCATATCAATGATCCTGGTACTTCCTATGGTGGTTTCCAGGTGGAGCAGACCCGGGTGTTCTCTGCTTACGGTTCCGATTATCCTGCTCTGTGTTCCGGCCGCGTGGGTCCGCATGATGTCGACCACCTCAGGGGCATCATCTTCCGGCAGAATCACCAGGATTTTCCCTTCATTGGCCAGGTAGAGAGGGTCCAGTCCCATTAGTTCGCAGGCGCCCCTTACGCCATTGTTTACCGGCAGATTATTTTCTAGAAGCCTGATCCCGGTACCTGAAGAGAGACAGATCTCATTCAGTGCACTGGCCACGCCTCCACGGGTCGGATCCCGCAGGACATGGATGCCTGGTTTTTTCCGGAATACATCCAACATCATGGTATTGAGGGCAAGGGTATCGCTCCTTATGCCCGATTCCAGAGTCAATCCTTCACGCTCTGTTAAAATGGCAATTCCATGGTCTCCAATGCTACCGTTGATGATGACTGCATCACCGGGTGTACAATTGGCCGGAGATATGGCAAGGCCGGGAAGTATACTTCCGATACCGGTGGTATTGATGAAAATTTTATCCCCCTTTCCCTTCTCCACCACCTTGGTATCGCCGGTGACGATTTTTACTCCGGCAGTTTGGACCGATTGTGCGATGGACCGGACGATCTTCCAGAGATCATCCAGGAGGAATCCCTCTTCAAGGATGAAGGCAAGAGAGATATAGAGCGGTTCAGCGCCACAGCAGATCAGGTCGTTCACCGTACCGTTGACTGCCAGCTCACCAATATCTCCACCGGGGAAGAAGATGGGATCGACCACAAAAGAATCTGTAGTCATGGCCAGCTCACCCTGGATGGGGGGCAGCAGGGCCCCGTCATGTGCCTGCAGGAGTATTTCATTTTTAAAAAGGGGGTAAAACAGCTTATCTATCAGCTGTTTGGTCAGATTTCCTCCCCCGCCATGAGCAAGCATCACCCTGTCATATTCCGATTTGGGAATGGGGCACCGGGGGGCATAGTTTCCTTTGGGATTCATCATTCCTCTGTATTATGGTATTCCATGGAGCTTCTGTTATACCGGTAGTACGCGGAACAGGCACCTTCGGTGGATACCATGGGAGCTCCCAGGGGGTGTTCCGGTCTGCACCGGGTAGCGAATGCAGGGCAGTCGGATGGTTTTTTACGACCTGTGAGAACTTCACCTGCCAGGCATGCATTTGCTTCCTCCGCTTCTACATCCTGCAAATCAAATTTCAGTGAAGCATCAAACTTCAGGTAGCTATCTGTAAGTCCCAAACCGCTTCCGGGAATAGTGCCAATGCCCCGCCATTTTCTGTCAACTGGAACAAAAACCTCCTGAAGGAGCTCTCTTGCAGCCGGATTTCCTTCCGGTTTAACAGATCGGAGATAGGCATTTTCAACACCTGTTCGCTTTTTTTCAAGCATGTCGATACATACCTGGATCCCAAGGAGGATATCCACAGGTTCGAATCCTGTCACCACAATGGGCAGCTTGTACTGCGAAGCCAGGGGGATGTATTCCCTGGTTCCCATGATGGTGCAAACATGTCCGGCTGCAAGGAAGCCATCGATACGGTTCTGGCTGTCTTCAAGAAGGGTCCTGATAGCGGGAGGAACCAGCACATGGGAGACAAGTACGCTAAAGTTATTCAGTGCACGCTTTTTGGCCTGCCTGATCGCCAGGGCTACGGCAGGGGCTGTTGTTTCAAATCCCACACCAAAAAATACAACTTCCTTCCCCGGGTTCTTTTGGGCAATATCCAGCGCATCAAGCGGCGCATATACCATCCGTATATCTCCCCCCTTTGCCTTCACCTGCAGCAGGTCATCATGCGTTCCGGGGACCCGCAGCATATCACCAAAGGAGACCAGGATCACATCGGGCCGGCTTCCCAGTTCCAATGCCCTGTCAATAAGCTCAACAGGGGTTACACAAACGGGACAACCCGGTCCGTGTATCAAAGTGATTTCATCGGGAAGAAGTTCCATCAGGTTGTATTTCATGATGGAGTGGGTCTGTCCCCCGCAGATCTCCATAATGGTCCATCTCCTGGTCACAGTTGATTCAATGGTCCGTACCAACTTTGCCACAAGCCTCTTATCCCGGTATTCATCAATATGTTTCAATTCAGCCAGGTGCTTTAAGGAAGATCTTCCGGCGCTCCCATCTCACGAAGCGCATTCAGGGTATATAAGGCGTCGGCCTCATCGATTTTACTCAGGGCAGTTCCAACATGGGCCATGATATAATCGCCTACGGCCACATCATCGATCCACTGGATGCAGATCTCCCTGATCGCCTCACCAAACTGAACCCGGGCCATAAGAAGATCGGGATTGCTTTCATCAATGGAGAGGATTTTACCGGGTACCGCCAGACACATGATATATGCTTATTTACCATTAAATATATGCCAAATATCCAAAGCCTTCAAAGTATTGATATTTCTTTTTAAATTTCAGTATGAATAAACAGCCTTCCGGAACCTACCGGATCGGGATCAAGGGCCTGGTTCAGGGCGTCGGTTTTCGTCCTTTTGTGTTCAGGATAGCAACAGATCAGGGCCTGACCGGATGGGTGGAGAACAGGAATGACGGGGTGCTAATTGAGGTGAATGCATCCGGGAAACAGCTTGTCCGGTTCCGTGAAGGAATTCTGAGTCATGCTCCACCGGCAGCTTCCATAGAGTCGCTTGAGGTGCAGAAAATAAAATTAAAATCTTTCGATTCCTTTGAAATAAGGGAGAGCCGGGATATTTCCGGTTCCATTACAGAGATCAGTCCCGATATTGCGGTATGCCCTGCTTGTTTGGATGATCTGAAAAAGCAGCCGCACCGCCTGTCTTATCCCCTGATCAACTGCACCCATTGTGGTCCCAGGTTCTCCATTATCCGTGATCTCCCCTACGATCGTCCAAATACCACCATGGCCTCTTTCGGGATGTGTCCTGTGTGCCGGTCCGAATATACGGATGTGCATGACCGCCGCTTCCATGCCCAGCCGGTAGCATGCAACATTTGTGGTCCGGTCTACAGGCTCGAATATGACGGAGGAGCCACAGAAGATGTCGAGGAGCTGCTGGAACGGAGCCGTGAGCTCCTCTCCGGTGATGCACTGCTGGCAGTGAAAGGAACGGGTGGGTTTCACCTGGTGTGCAATGCCTTCAGCGAGGACGGGATTTCCAAACTCAGGAGAATGAAAAAGCGGGACGGGAAACCTTTTGCCCTGATGTTCAGAAACCTTGAGGAGGCCAGGCACTACGTTCATATGGGGGAAGCCGGGGAGGCCTTGCTTCAATCCTGGAGAAGGCCCATCGTCCTGCATGGAAAAAGAAGGGACATTACCCCGGGCATCGCTGATGGCCTCAATACCCTTGGAGTGATGCTGCCCTATATGCCATTTCATCACCTCCTGTTCGAACGGCTTGATATTCCTGCCCTGGTTATGACCAGCGGGAATTTTTCTGAGGAACCCATCCTTATTTCCAACGAGGAGATGGGACGGTTTTCGGACCACGTGGATGGATTTATCACCTATAACCGGGAGATCTTCAACCGGGTGGATGACTCTGTAACAGCAGTGATCCGGGGGAAGCCCATGATCTTACGACGGGCAAGAGGATATGCTCCTTCACCCTTCCGGACCGGATTTGACGTGGAGGGGATCCTGGGCACCGGGGCGGAACTGACCGGCTCTTTCTGTATGGGCAGGGGGCACCTGGCGCTTATGAGTCCCTATACGGGTGATCTGAAAAACCTGGAAACCCTTGAATTCTACCGGGAGACCTACAATCGCTACTGCAGGCTCTTCAGGTTTACCCCGGAGCTTGTGGTGAGCGACCTGCATCCCGATTATCTCTCCACCAGGTTTGCCAGGCAGCTGGCGGAGCAGCATCCGGATATGGAACATATCTCTGTGCAGCATCACCATGCCCATATTGCATCGGGTATGCTGGACAGCGGACTGGAAGGGGAGGTGCTGGGATTCAGTTTTGATGGCACCGGCCTGGGTACAGATGGGCATATGTGGGGAGCGGAAGTGATGAGGGCCGGTTACACAGACTTTGAGCGGCTGTACCATTTCGAGTATATGCCCTTGCCGGGAGGAGATAAAGCAGCTGAAGAACCCTGGAGAATGGGCATCTCCTACCTTCATCAGTGTTTTGGAGAGGAGCTGTATGATCTGCATATTCCCCTGATAAAACGGTTCAACAGAAAGGAAATCGAGAACATGACCGCATTGATTCAAAAAGGGATCAATACCCCCCGGGTCTCCAGTGCCGGAAGACTCTTTGATGCTGTGGCGGCCATAGCTGGGCTCAATTACTTTTCCACCTACCAGGCGGAGGCACCCATGTTGCTGGAATCTGCCATTGATCAGAATGAAAAAGACAGCTATTCATATGACATACACAAGGGCTGTGTATCTTTTGTTCCACTGATAAAAGAGCTGGTTGAGGATATCCACGGGGGAAGGAAGATCGCTGCCATTGCCGCAAAATTCCATAATTCCCTGGTTCGCCTGATCCTGGAGCTTTCCATGGAGATCAGAGCCGGGAGCGGACTGGACCGGATCGTTCTGGGGGGAGGCACTTTTCAGAACAGGTTCCTGTCAGAAAAAGTGATGGATAAACTTGAAAATGAGCATTTCAAGGTCTATCTTCCCCAGAACATGCCGGTGAATGATCAGGGAATTGCTGCAGGACAGCTGGCCATTGGGGCGCACAGGCGGAAATTGATGTAACTTGCAGAACAATGCACGAACTCTCTATTGCCATCAGTATTGTAGATCTGGTCATTGATCAGGCAGGCAAGGCATCGGCCGATCGTGTATCGGAGGTTGAGCTTGACATAGGCACCCATTCAGGTATTGAATATGAAGCGCTGGAATTTGCCCTGGGTGTGGCCTCAAATGAGACCATGCTTGAGAAGACCCTGTTCAGGATCAACCGGGTGGAGCCCGTGGCTGAATGCCCCGCCTGTCAGCACCTGTACACACCGGAGGGATTATTTTCTTACTGTCCAAAATGTAATGAGCAGGGAATCAGGCTGATCCAGGGAACAGAACTGCAGGTTAAGTCTTTATTGGTAGAACAAAACGAATAATTATGTGTGACACATGCGGATGCGGAAATGGAAATAATCCGGTTAAAATAAGCCGCCCCGGTGAGCCGGCTCAGGAGCATCATCACGATCATGAGCACCCCCACCCCCACAGCCATGGTCATCATCACGATCATGATCATCCCCACCCTCACAGTTCTGACAGCTCACGCCAGAGACTTATCCGGGTGGAGGAGGACATTCTGGGGAAGAATAAGCTGCTGGCAGCCAGGAACAGGGGATATTTTGAAGCGAAAGGCGTGGTGACTCTGAACCTGATGAGTTCGCCCGGGTCCGGCAAAACCACCCTGCTGGAGAAGACCATAGAGGCCCTGCAAGAAAAGCGCCCCCTGGCGGTTATCGAAGGGGATCAACAAACCCTGAATGATGCTGAGCGGATCCACAAAACCGGTGCTCCGGTGGTACAGGTGAATACCGGGAACGGTTGTCACCTGGATGCGGATATGATACGGCAGGCTCTTGATCAGCTTGATTTGAAGGATCAGAGCATCCTGTTCATTGAGAACGTGGGAAACCTGGTCTGTCCGTCACTTTTTGAACTGGGAGAGAAGAACAGAATTGTTATTATCAGCGTGACGGAAGGAGAGGACAAGCCCTTGAAGTACCCTACCATGTTTGAACATGCCCAAACCTGTATCATCAATAAAACAGACCTGCTACCCTATGTGGATTTCGACATGGAGCTGGTGAAAAAGCATGCACATTCGGTAAATCCAAACCTCCATATCCTGGAGCTGTCGGCCAGAACCGGCGAGGGGATGGATGCCTGGATCAAGTGGTTGCTGGATCTGAAATCCTGATCTTTCACAGGGCCCGGGATCAGATTCCCAGGGTGGATGGATCAATATCCCACTTCTTCAATAATCCCCCCAGTGCCCTGATATCGTACTGGTAGTTTGGTTTTTCATAATTACCAGGGATACCCCTGCAGATGTCCAGGAACTCCCCGGAGGACCCGTTTATGTTATCAATGCTGGTCAGCGCGATAGTCCTAAGCATCGCATGTTCACATCCAAGTACTCTCTGATAGGCCTCAATGGCTCTGGTTTTCATCCCCAAACGATACAGGATCTCAGCTCCCACCACGCTCACATTCCAGGAATCGTCAAATGCGGCCTCACCGATCTCCTGCAGGGCAGGACTTGCATCATCTCCAAGCAGAAGCAGGCCATAGATTCCCCAGTAGCGGATGGCACTGTCGTCGTTATGAAGCATGGAGCTTAAGCTTTCCACATTGTCCGTTTTTCTCAGGGATGCGATGACTGCAGCCCCAAGTATCTCATTGTAGGGAACTGCTTCGCTTCTCATGTAATCGTAGATGGAGCTTTCGCCTGCGCGAATCATCCGGTCCGTTTCCGGAATAAACCCGGCATCTTTCATAGTAGCGGCCATATCAAGGCTTGCCATCCTCATTTTTTGCAAACGTTCAGCATAGGCCGGATCCCCGGCCAGGTTATAGATCTCCCAGGGATCGTTTTCTGTATCGTACAACTCCTCTATGGGTTTGGTGTTGAAGAAACGAGCCTGGACCTCGTTGCACCGACCAGCCAGGAATTCCTCTTCCCAGGAAGCCATGGAAGGGGCCCTCCACAGGTACTCCAGCTGCTGCATCCAGATCCGGTTGGAATTGTAGTTCCTGATGTACCTGTATCTTCTGTCCACGATGGAACGGGTGAGGTCGTATCGTTCATCCATGCGATCCCGGAACATATAAATATAGTCGGGCTCCTCCTGCTGGTACTTCCCCAGGAAGGCAGACCCCTGCATGTAGTCAGGCGCCTCAAGGTCAATAAGACTCAGCAGGGTAGGAGCCAGGTCCACAAAACTGACCAGCCTCTCAACTCTCGAGCCGGGGCCTGTTTCAGGATAAAGATGCTTGTATTTTTCAGGAATGCGGATAATCATGGGAACGTGGGTGCCAGTCTCATAGAGATAACGTTTGCTTCTGCCCAGTACGCCTCCATGATCGCCGTAATAAAAAACAATGGTATTTTCGGCCAGGCCCTCCTCTTCAAGTTCCTTCAGCTTAGCTCCCACTTCGCTATCCATATCCTCCACTTTATCATAATACTGAGCCCAGTCATGCCTCATTTCCGGAGTGTCGGGATGGTAGGGCGGCAGTGTTACATCTTCAGGTTTGTGCCTGAGCTGGTCATTGGGAATCGACCTGTGAATGGAACTCTCATGACTGGTGGTAATATTAAAAATGGCAAAGAAGGGCTGGCCCTTGGCCCGGTTCCTGTAATGTGCCTTTCTGCTGCTTTCATCCCACATAAGCCTGGGATCGGCAGAACTGGTATTGTAGTCGGTTTTGCTATTGTTGGTGCAGTAGTATCCCTTGCTTTTCAGGTATTCTGTATAAAAACGTACCGTTTCAGATGTGGGATAGGTCGAGCGCATCTGCTCGTTCCCGTTGGAGCAGGCATGTACCCCGGTGATTATGGTGTTCCTTGCCGGGGCACAGACCGGCGCATTGGCATAGGCATTGGTATAAAGAAAACCTTCGGATGCCAGCTGGTCCAGGTGGGGGGTGGTGGCGAAATCATCACCATAGCATCCCAGCATAGGGCTGTTGTCCTCGCTTGTAATCCACAAAATATTGGGCGGACCGGGGTCCTTCTTTGTGAAGCCTGTGGCCAGAAATGAAATAAGTACAATAAGAGAAAGTGTGTATCTGATCTTCATTGTTCGGGAATTTTACAGGATTTATCCGGGATGAATTTAGCACTAATTTTTGCTTTGAGACAACCCCGGTGTGCTTTTCTTGTCTTTGAAATTAAACGGTAATCCCTACAGAAATAGAAGCAATGAAAAAGACAATTACTTTACTACTGATATCCTGCCTGACAATGCAAGTATTGCAGGCGCAGGACGATTCCACAGCGTATGAACGCCGTCCCTTTCAATTTACCTTTCTCTTTCCGCCCCTGAGTACCAACGGGGCCAAAAACGCCCGGATTGTAAACGATGTCTCTCTGAATCTCTTCCTTGGTGTTTCAGGGGGCGTTGAGGTCTTTGAGTTAGCCGGGTTTATCAATATAGACCAATACTATGCAAATGGCTGCCAGCTGGCCGGATTCGGGAATACCGTTGGAGGATCTGTTTCCGGGGCGCAAATCGCGGGTTTTTACAATGTGAACGGTACCAATCTCAGTGGGTTCCAGGGAGCGGGCTTTGTCAATGTGGCCGGTACTGAAGTGAAAGGTGCCCAGGTGGCAGGTTTTGTTAATGTATCCGGAGACTCGTTGGAGGGTTTCCAGGGAGCCGGATTTATAAATGTTGCCGGAGCTACAAAAAAGGGAGTGCAGATAGCCGGTTTTGGCAACGTGGCCGGAGAGGGGAATACCCATTTTCAGGGCGCCGGATTCTTTAATGTGGCCGAGGAGGTGAATGGTGCCCAGCTGGCTGGATTTATAAATGTTGCCGGGAAAGTGAAAGGCTTTCAGGGGGCCGGTTTCCTGAATATATGCGATTCCATTGACGGGGTTCCCCTGGCCTTTATCTCAGTGGTAAAGAAGAATGGTTACAGGAAATTCGGATTCACCATCAGCGAGGTTCAATATGCCAATCTTTCCTTTAAGATGGGGGTGAGGGATCTCTATACCATTTATTCATTTGGAAAACCTTCGGGACCCGGAAGCCGCTGGATGTTTGGGGGCGGACTTGGAACGGAGATTGGTCTGAGCGAAACAATGATGCTTAACATCGAGGGAACAGTCCACCAGGAATTGTGGATCGGGAACAATGGCACTCCCTACTTCCTCTCCATAGATCGTCTCAACCTTTACAATACGGTCAAATTCCTGTTCGGATGGAACCTGGATGATAAGGTGAATCTACACATTGGTCCCACGTTCAACGTTTCCGTGGCCGATTCCAATCCGGAACTGGGCGTCTTAAGCTGGAACGAGATCCCGCCCTACTCCTTTTACAAGCATACCAGTACCAACTACGAGCAGACCAATGTACAGATGTGGGTGGGTCTGCAGGGCAGTATCAGTTTCTAAGATTTTCTTTAGAGAGATTAATCAATAGGGTTCCCATTCTCTCCCTCCCTGTACCTGTCGTCAAAGCAGTGCATGATCCGGGAGAGATGGGAGCCTTTGTAAATGTAAACAAAAATGTTTATATTTGTCCCTGAATAACTATGTATGCGATTGATTCAAATATTGCCATTATAAAAGGGATACATCCTGGTATTATCCTTGCAAGGGAGCTTAAGAAAAGGGAACTTTCCAAAAGAAGTTTTGCTCTGTCCATAAATGAATACCCGCAGCTATTAGGAGATATTACCAAAGGCAAAAGAAGGATTAATCCATCGTTGTCAATCCGAATAGGGAAAGCATTGGGTTTGGATGAGAGTTTTTTTAGTGTCCTCCAGGCTTATTATGATATCAAGCATGAAAAGAAGAAGCATTCCGACTTCATACATCCTGACATTAAGAAATTCCGTCCTGTGGTATTTTGGGATACGGATATTAGAACAATTGATTGGGAGAAAAATAAGCCCGGCGTTGTAAGGCGAATATTTGAAAGGGGTAATGGACAGGAGATCAATGAAATCATCCGCTTTTACGGAAGAAAGGAGATTATTGCGGTGCTAAAAAGAGCAGGAGGCCTGTCTCCAACGGGAAAGAATAATAGAGAAAAATATCTCTGACCTGATGAGAATGCCACAAAAATTATTTTATGAAACGGTAAGTCCGCTGTTAAAATCATTCCTGGAACTGCTTATGAAAGAAGAAATATTCGATGTGTTCCGCCTGGTTGGAGGTACGGCATTGAGTTTACAATTGGGTCACCGGAAATCGGATGATATTGACCTTTTCACAGAAGTTGAATATGGATCTGTTGATTTCGATACCATAGAAGATTATCTGGAGGGCCAGTTTTCATACCTGGATACATTTGATTCCGGGGCAATTGGATTTGGAAAATCATATTTTATTGGAGAATCTGTTGATAGTAGCATCAAGCTGGATTTATGTTATTCAGATCCTTTTATCAGACCGGTCCTGGACAGAGATGGGATCCGTCTTTCGGAAATTGATGATATTGTTGCAATGAAAGTTGATGTGGTTGGACGTGGTGGCAGAAAAAAGGACTTTTGGGATCTTCATGAATTGTTGAGCGAATATACCATTGATCAAATGCTTAAACTTCATCAGGAACGATACCCAAACACACATAACAAAGAAGGAATCTTATCCAAATTCAAGAAATTTGAAGACGCTGATACTGATTTTGATCCGGTTTGCCTCAGAGGAAAATATTGGGAATTAATAAAGCTCGACATCCTTGATGCTCTGTAGTGCTCTGTAGAGGTATTCTAATGTATTGAATTTGTACCTTGTAGGGGAATAAAGATGAAAATGAGATGAAGAAAAAGATTGATATTGAGAAGTGGGAACGGAGAGAGATCTACCGCTTCTTTAAGGATTTTGATGAACCGTACTATGGGATCACCGTGGATCTTGAATGCACTAATGCATATGATTTTGCAAAAGCGAACAAGCTCACTTTTTTTCTTTACTACCTCTACCTGGTCCTGAAGGCAGTGAATCAGACCGAGGCCTTCAAATACCGCATTGAAGAAGATGAACTCTATCTCTATGATGTGATCAACGGTTCAGCCACCATTGACCGCGATAATGGCACTTTTGGATTTTCCTATATTCCCTATTTTGAGGACCTGGGTCTCTTTATGGAAAGGGCCACCGAGGAGGTGATTGAAGTGAGGATGTCGAACCAGCTGATCCGTCAGGAGATTGGCGAAAATATCATCCATTTTTCCTCCCTGCCATGGCTTCAATTTTATGGAGAAAAGCGGGTAAGCAGCTCTTCACGGTGAACCGGACTTACCGGCAGGGTATGTTCCCCGAGCCTGACCTGGTTGCCTTCAATGTATTCAATACGTTTCAGGTTGATCACATAGGATTTATGAATCCGCATAAACTCCTGCTCCGGCAATGAGCTCAGGAAGTTTTTAATGGTATCGTGTACCACCAGGTTATGTTGATCGCATCTGATGCGAATATAATCCCCCTGTCCCTCCAGAAAGAGTATCTCTGAGAACTGCAGGGCATATAGTTTTTTATCTGATTTCACCAGGATTTTCCCATGGGGCGCCTGAGGATCGCCGTTTTCCCGGAGGCGCTCAAGGGCACGGTTTACTGCCTTCAGAAAGCGTTCAAAAGAATAGGGCTTTACCAGGTAATCGCAAGCATTCAACTCAAAGCCTTCCACAGCATACTCCGGATAGGCCGTGGTGAAAATTATCAAAGGAGCGTTTGTGAGTGAGCGGGCAAAAGAGATCCCGGACAGTCCCGGCATATTTATATCCAGAAAGAGGATATCGACCCTGGCATTATTCAACTGATGGGTGGCATCGGAAGCGTTGCGACATTCCGCAAGCAAGTGCAGATCTTTCACCTCAGCTATGTATTTTCTGAGTACATCCCTGGAGAGGGGCTCATCATCTACTATCAAACAGTTTGCTATCATCCGCGTTGTAGTTCAATGGACAGATTCACGGTA
>JAYEOJ010000302.1:0-3136 GCA_034722835.1 Bacteroidota bacterium
CCTGGATCATGGAGACCAGGGCTGCCTTGCCAGCCGGGGTATTGGGCGTTGGCGAGTATAGTTCTCCATCATTGTAATACTTACCGGTGATCACACCTGAATAAGGGGCCCTGAGCAGGGTATTTTCTTCCAGGTTTTCCAGGATCAGTTCGGTGGTCTCCACCTGGGCCTTCATCTGATCGTAAGCCTGCTGTGTAATGGAACCATACTGAAGCAGGGTATCCATCCGTGCCAGGTCGGTCAAAAGCTGCTGGTACTGTAATTGTGTCTGGTCCAGTTGTGTCCGGTCCAGTTCCACCAGCAGTTGTCCTTTTTTCACATGATCGTTCACTTCAACCTTCACGGACCGTATGCGCCCCGAAAGAGCAGGGGAGAGATAGGTCTCCTTGTAGGCAACCACTGTGGAAGTGATGTTCTGGGTTATGGATATTTCCTGAAAGGCCAGTTCCATCACCTTGACCGGACTGGCTTTTACTTCAGCAGCTGCCGTATCTGAACTTGAGCCAGCTCCAGGGGGCTGCATATCGCAGGCAGTAAATGCTGCCCCGGCAATCAGGGCAATCAGGGCAATTTTTATTGTTCTCATGGTGGATATGGTTTTCATAATAGGTCTTGTTATCAATTTTGCTATGCTATAAGGTATTCATCAGTTTATCCAGTTGCAGTTTGGCATTCATCACTTCCATGATGGCCGTCAGGTAATTGTTTTCTGCATTCAGGTAGTTATCATTGGCCTGGGTTAGTTCAAGGCTGGTGGCCATTCCCTGCTCAAACTTACGACGATAGCTGTCATAAACCCGCTGAGCTACCTCCACATTCTCCTGCTGGGTAAAAAAGTTATCCAGTGAGCTCTCCAGGTTATACTTGAACTGTTTTTCCTGGAGCAGGAGCTGATCTTCCATGATATCACGGTTCACCTGTGCCATATTGTAGTCAATTTTGGCCTGATCGACCCGAGCCTTTCTCATCCCGCTGGAAAAAATTGGGACACCCATGCTCAGGCCAACCATATGGTTGGGATTCATGTCAAAATCGGTGGTCAGGATCTTGGCGTTGTAGTTGTAAAAACCTGTAATGGTCGGAGCATAATTCCACTGCTCCAGGCCAAGCATTTTCTTGTTCATCTCCTCCTGGGTCTTCATAATTTTGTAAGTCACATTGTCATCAATGACAAAAGTCTTATCCAGGGCTGATTCGGCCTGCATATTGGTGAAAAGCAGCTCCAGATTATCGGTCAGTTCCAGATCCACATTGGTCTCCAGGCCCAGCTGGAAACGGAGCAAATTGTAGTTCAGCTCCAGGTTTCGCTGCAGTGAAGTGGTGGCATTGGAAAGCTGATTCACCGTAATGCGGATCTGATCCACATCGGTCTGCTCAGCCATCCCGGTCCTGAACATGATTTCGGTCTGAGCCTGGGTCTCTTCCAGGTTATCCAGGTTCTGTTTCAAAATATCAAGGGACTCTTCTGTAATCAGGACCAGGTAGTAAGAGCTGATCACAGATTCTTTGATATTCAATTCACTAAAATCCAGGTTTTGCTCAGCTATGAGCATGGCCAGTTTGGCAGTTTGGATTCCAATAATATACTGTCCGCTGAAGATCAGCTGGTTTACCATCAGCTTGGCACTGGCCTGGTCCGACAACAGGATGGTGCTGGGCGGTAACATACCTTGAAGGACGCTATTATAGTAGGTATTTGCCCCGTGTACAGCCAGATCTTGAGCAGTGTAGAACGGAAATTCGGTCTGGGTCTGGTTAAAGGCATCCAGAAGTTGATCCTGTGTAAAATCTGAGCCTCCTCCCATATCAAAGTTGAACTCCATCTCGTAGTTGAAAAAGGAGGAGTAATCCATCCCTCCATCCACCTGGGGCAGGCCCTGTGAAATGGCTTCCCAGTTCCTTGCCCTGGATTTTTCCACTTCCATCCGGGCATTCTTTAAGGACTTATTGTAGGTCAGGGCATGATCTACTGCCCCCTGCAGGTTCAGAACCAGTTTTTCCGGCAATTCCTGTCCGATCCCCGGGGCGAAAAGGCCCATGGAAAGCAGGAGTGTGAATAGAATGATAAGTTTACTGTTTTTCATATCTCGTACTGTTTTATTCTAAAATGGTTTTGCAATCTACCAGGAGCTTGCGCCCCTTCTTAGTGGATATCCCCCTGAAAAAGGGAATAATAATATGATCGAACATCACTTTCCGGTCGTAGCCCTCATCCACCATCTGGCTGTCGTGGCCAAAAAGGTCGAACAGGGTATGGAGGGTCCGGTTGACGATATCAATGTCGAAATCATCTCTGAATACACCCTGTTCAATACCGGTCTCAAGCAATTTCCTGGTCATACTGAAATCGCGGATCTCACCCGGCTCGGCAAACTCTTTGAAGACTTTCTGATGGTATTTCCTGAAATCATGGAAGAAAGCCGGACTCATACGCATCATCTGACCAATGGTCATTTTGATAATCCGGAACATGGCCTCAATGGCATTGTCTGATTGATCGATCAGCTTATGGGCTTCCTCCTGGGTCAGGTTCTTGTAGTACCTGATCACCTCCAGCAGCAGGGTGTCCTTGTCCTTGAACTGCTCGTAAATGGTCCGTTTGGAAATCCCCATCTCTTCCGCCAGCGAATCCATGGTCATACTCCGGATTCCGTATTTTCCGAAGAGTTTGCCCGATTCAACCAGTATTCTGTCTCTTACTTCCACGCTGTAGATATTTCCGGCAAGTATATGAAAACTTTTTTAGTTTTTTTAGTTTTCTGACTTAAATAAAGTAGAAAATCGGTGAACGGACTTTTCTGGTCGGTGAAGCGCATTCGGTTTGATCACAACACCATTTTTTTACTACTTTTCCTCTATAATACTTTCATTTTCATTCACACATATTATGAAAATGAAAGTCATAGTAGGGTACTCCCATATAGTTTTTTATAATCACGGATTATTGTAATCATAAAAAACTATATGTACGTTTGCGGGCATGAATATTCCATCAAAATATGACCCCGCCAGTGTGGAGGACAAATGGTACTCTTACTGGATGGAACACGGTTTTTTCAGGAGCACCCCCGATGAACGTGAACCCTATTGTATTGTGATTCCGCCTCCCAATGTAACAGGAGTGTTGCACATGGGG
>JAYEOJ010000303.1:0-3135 GCA_034722835.1 Bacteroidota bacterium
TCCCATGTACCGGCAATTTTCCAGGGCACTGGTGGATGCAGGAGCGAATATTGTGGCAGGGACACATGCCCATTGTGTGCAGGGTGGGGAAAAATACAAAGACGGATATATTGTTTATGGCCTGGGTAACTTTTTTATGCCGCACCATTTATTTGTGGGTGCTGAACTGAGCTATCCTGAATTTGCCAATCTGCAGCTGGCCCTGGAATGGGATCCTTCCAGTGGAAATGCCGTCTGTCACTGGATCGAGTATCAATACGGGAAGGGAAATCACTCACTGCACTATCTGGGGAGCGAAGCATTTGAGGAATCCGGGAAACTGAAAGATTATTCTCCTTTCACAGGTATGTCAGATCGGGAATATATTGAGTACTATAGAAAGTTCCGGCGGAAAAAATTACTGATTCCTGTTTACACAGATTACAGAAAAGTTTTCAGGAACAATACCTTTACCAGATTGTTAAAATGCAGGGCAAGTTTCGCACGGGTCCTGGCAAAATTGAAGTTGATTAGCTGGCAGAATTGATATATGGGAAAAGGTACTAATGTGAGGAATACCACCTTCTGGATCGCCGATGCGCTGAAAGGTGGCAGAATAAGATTCCACTATAAGGATGTAAAAGGAATTTTACAGCAATATTCAGAAACACAGTCAGTTCAGAAACGGGAACAATACCTGGACAGGCTTCTGGATCATGCCAGGGAAAGCACACCCTTTTACAAGAATGTAAAGGGTAAGGGTATAAGCGATTTTCCTGTAATCAACAAGATTACAATCAGGAACAATTATGAAAACTTCAAATCGGGAGATCCGCGGTATAAACATGCGGCAACAGTGCGTACCAGCGGATCCACAGGAACCCCCTTTGCAGTTGAGCTTGACACCAGAAAAAAACAAAGGAACAGTGCCGATACTATTTTCTTTGGGAAGTTAGCAGGCTATACCCTGGGCATGAAGCTCTACTATTTCAAGATATGGAACGAGATTAACCGTAAGAACCCTGTAGTGGCCTTTGTGCAGAATATTGTTCCTTACGATGTCCGTAAACTGGGTGAAAAGGAAGTGGGCCGTACCATTGAAACCCTGCAGAGGGATCGCTCCGGGAAGGCACTTCTTGCCTACGCATCCGTGTTTGATGTATTTTGTTCCTACCTGATAAACAATGGGATAGAGAAGGTAGACTGTAATCTGAAATCGGTAATTGCCATGTCAGAACAATTATCCCCATCAACAAAGGAAAGGATACGTGAATACACCGGAATGGATGCCATATCCAGGTACTCCAATGTGGAAAACGGGATTATTGCACAACAGTTACCGGAGGGAAACGGAGAGTTCTTAATCAACGAGGCCAGTTACTATCTGGAAATCCTGGAGTTTGATTCCGATAAACCGGCGAAGGAAGGATCAGCAGGCAGGATTGTGATCACCGACCTGTTCAATTATCGTATGCCCATGATCCGTTATGACACAGGGGATATCGGGATTTTAGAAACCAGGAAAATCCTGGGAGAGGACAGGCTCGTATTTACATCCATTGAAGGAAGAAGAATGGATCTGCTGTATGATACTTCCGGTTCCCTGGTATCTTCTTATGTAATCACAAACAACATGTGGAAGTACCTGGAGATCAAACAATATCAGTTTATTCAGACTGCAGAGAAAGAGTACCTGTTCAGGCTGAATACAGATGCGCCATTCGATCGTGAGCAGGAGTTGCTTACTGAGTTTTCCGGCTATTTTGGCAAAGATTGTTCAATTTCCATTGAATATGTGAAGGAGATTCCACTGCTTGACTCGGGAAAACGCAGAAAAGTGATGAATACCTGGAAAAATCCCTGATGAGCATGGAACGGATTCTAATATTCATTAAACATCATCTGGGATTTATCTGGCGTATTATTGAAAACGCAAATGCCCGGGTATTTACCCTGTTTTTTGGCCAAAGACTGCGACAGGAAACAGGGGAGGTTTTTAGTAAGATGACCTTGCCTGCTTATGAATTCCGTGAGGTGGAGTGGAATGATCTTGAGAGCCTCCGGGATCTGTTACAGGCACAGCCCGGAGAGGATCTGGATTATTTCAAACCCCATGAATTTGATCTGGAATCTCTCAAAAGGCAAAAGAAAAATTCA
This sequence comes from Bacteroidota bacterium, assembly GCA_034722835.1. GTDB lineage: Bacteria > Bacteroidota > Bacteroidia > Bacteroidales. The sequence continues at coordinate 2,137 of JAYEOJ010000303.1, forward strand.
GCTTTTTATATGATGGGGGTGTGGGACGGGAATAAAATGCTTGGCTACTTCTTCCTTCGTTTCTTTATAAACAAAAAGTGTTTTGTGGGCCGGCTTATTGACCGAGAATACCGCGGAAAAGGCATAGGGGGAGGGATGAACAAGATCATGTACGAAACTGTCTGGAGCATGAAGTTCCGTTGCCTGTCGACCATTTCAAGAAATAACAAAGCTGTAATGCAGGCGCACTCAAAGAACCAGGCTATGCTTGTGCTTAAGGAGCTGGACAATGATTTCCTGCTTGTGGAATTTGTGAAGCAATGAAGCGGTTTTTCGATATTATAGCGTCTTTTCTTGGTCTGATCCTTCTGATGCCCTTATTTCTGGTCCTGGCAGTACTTATTAAACTCCGGATGCCTGGGCCGGTATTATTCTGTCAGCAGAGAACAGGAAGGCACAGCCGGGAGTTTACGATCTACAAATTCCGTTCCATGGTTGTTGACCATCAGGGAAGTACCATTTCTGTGAGTGGAGAGAGCCGGATCACACCTCTTGGTGCCAAACTGCGTAAATACAAACTGGATGAGCTGCCCGAGCTCTGGAATGTTTTAAAGGGGGACATGAGTTTTGTGGGTCCGCGTCCCGATGTCGCTGAATATTATAACAGGCTTAAAGGCGAAGAGAAAAAGATACTGGAACTTCGCCCGGGCATAACCGGACCGGCTTCCCTGAAATATGTCAATGAGGAAGAGATTCTGGCATCCCAGCCCGACCCGCAAAAATACAATGACGAGGTGATCTGGCCGGATAAGATACGGATTAACCTGGAATACTTTGATCAGAGAAGTTTCATTGGGGATCTGAGTATTATCATCCGGACCATAACAGGAAAGTCGGGTTAAAGCAATTGATTTGCTGATATTTCTGACCTGTCTGGCCCATACAAAACAAAATTCTCTTAATCCCGTAAAAGGCTAAAAGGAATCTTACTTATGGAGTTTGTTTCTTTAAAATTTGCAG
>JAYEOJ010000304.1:0-3133 GCA_034722835.1 Bacteroidota bacterium
GGACGGATTTATGTATCCCTATTCGACCGATGAGACCCCGGGACCGGAAGGGCTGGACCTGCAAATTTTCCCAAATCCTGTTGTAAGCGAATTCAATATGGCATTGTATGTTGACAGGGATTCCGAACTGCAGATAGAATTTGTTAACACCCTTGGACAAATGATGTACCGGGACGTCCTGGGTCTGAATCCCGGATCACAAACGCTCTATTTTGGAGGCGATGTGGTAAATCAGGCCATGCCCCGGTCCGGCATTTATTTTATCAACCTGTACCTGGACGGGAAATTTGCAGGAGTTAAGAAAATCGTTAAACAATAGAATCAATTTCACTTAGTGCAAATGCATAGGCCCCCAGGGCTATGCTTTCGCTTGCTCCCCTGGAACTGGTTGCAATGGCCAGCCTGGGTACCGGGTCATAGGAGATGCTCCGGTCCGTTCCGGGTATGGGAAGAGATTTGGAATAGTCCTTGAAGAAGTCTTTACGATCCTCTTCATCGTCCAGATTAAATACTTTCTGCACCAGCCTGGGCATCTCCTCCACATTGGAAGGGTGGTACTTGAAATTCAACTCCTCCATCACCGCGGGCATATAGAGTTCACTGGCCCCGGTAATGCCTCCTCCAATGACCGCTATGCCATCAATAAAGGTAAGCACATTGGCTACGGTATCACCCAGGGCTCGGCCCGTTTCTTCATAAGCTTTCAGTGCAGCCCTGCGGTCGCCTTCCTTCTTCCCTATTGCAATCTCGTAAATATCTTTGGGCTCCAGTTCATTGGGATATGGCAATCCCGCTTCGGCGGCATATACTCTTTGTACAGCGCGGATGCTGACCGCATCTTCTGCATTTACATTGGGACTGTGCCGGTTGCTGAAGAGCCATACTTCTGCGGCGGTTACATTGTCGCCGGTAATGAGCCGGCCGTTGGAAACAAAACCGCCCCCAAATCCGGTTCCCAGTGTAAACCCAACCAGGTTTCTGTATCTTTTGGAACTTCCGGAGGCCTCCAGCCTGGCATTTACTTCAGGCAAAATGCCACCCAGCGCCTCCCCATAAGCAAAGAGATCTCCATCATTGTTAATAAACACAGGCAATCCAAACTCCTCCTCAAGAATGTTTTTTAGAGGAACACCACCTTTGAATGCCGGAAGGTTATTGGAGTTATCGATAATTCCCTTGCTGTAGTCAGCCGGACCCGGGAAAGCAAAGCTAATGGCCACCGGGTTCTCTTCTATCTCCTGCATCACCTCCCGGAAACCAGCCTTCATATTGGCCAGGCAGCGCTCCAGATGTTGGGCGTGGGCATCTTTCCGGATCCCCTCTAAGATTGCCTGACCCTCCTTGAAAGCATTAAATACCAGGTTTGTCCCGCCGGCATCCAGCGTCAGAACTACTCTCTTATCACTGTAAATATCCATGATTTCTGTATGCTTTAGTTGTTTTGTACATTCGTAATACATTCATCAATATGCAGTCAACATGAAAACAAAGTATTTTGCCTCCTTAACAGCTGTGATCCTGTCACTCAACCTGAACACCTCCTGCCAGGAACAGGAAGGATGGATCAGCCTGTTTGACGGAGAAACCCTGAACGGATGGACGGTACACAGCGGTCATGCCACCTACAGGGTCGAGGAAGGTGCCATTGTGGGACAGGCTGTAAAGGGAAGTCCCAACACCTTCCTCTGCAACGACCGTGAATTTAGCGATTTTATTCTGGAGTTCGAGGTAATGCTGGACCATGCTGAACTTAATTCCGGCGTTCAGTTCCGAAGCCAGATCGCTGAACAGGAGATGATGTTCTGGTTCAGGGACGATCAGGGATCTTACCGGCCCAATAAAATTCCAGCCGACCGTGTTTACGGTTACCAGGTGGAGATTTCAGCCGGTGGGGGCTCAGGAGGTGTATATGATGAGGCCCGCCGGGCCATGATGCCCTGGTGGCCCAGAAATGGCTCGCCAGAAAGCAAAGTATTCAAAGAGAAGCAATGGAACAGCTACCGGGTGGAATGTAAGGGCGACTCCATCCGAACCATCCTGAACGGGGTGGTGATCACCGATTTCAGGGACGGACTGAGTTTGCAGGGGATCATTGGCCTGCAGGTGCATGATGTGGGCCAGGATCCCACTCCCTACCAGGTTCGCTGGAAAAATATCAGGATTTTGCCCCTCTGACTTAAGCTGCTTCATATACAGTGGCAGTTATTTTCTAAATAGGGTAAAGCGTCTGATCTGCATCTACTCTATATGAACACCTTCCGTTTTGGATCAGCATGGCTTATCCTTCTTGGATGCCTGGTTTATTGCACCACAGCATGCAAAAAAGAAGAAGCTGTCGTTCATTTCCCCAATGCATCCATTAATAACATAGATGATCAGCTGCTATTTGAAGCAGTTGAAGAAGCTGAAAACGATCAGGGAATCTTAAGCCTGATTATCTACCGAAATCAGGAAATTATTGTTGAGGCCTATTTCGGTAATGGGGGAGCCGACTCCCTGCACAGAACAAAATCAGTGACCAAAAGCGTAACCAGTATTTTGGTAGGGATGGCTATTGATCAGGGTTATATCAACAGCGTGGATGAGACTGTTGGCGATTACCTTTCCGAATACCTGACGCCGGAAGACAGCATCCTTGCTGCAGTTAGCATACGGGAATTACTAACCATGACGGGAGGCTTTGACTGGAACGAACTGACCGATCCCGAATGGATCTACTGGAACAACTGGGTCCGATCGGATGATCATTTTCTATATGCGCTCCAGGTGCCAATCATTCATGAACCCGGGACTCATTTCACCTACTGTACCACCGGATGCCAGATACTTTCAGGGATATTTACCAAAGCTACCGGACAGACCCTGAAGGTTTTTGCAGAAGAAAAACTCTTCGCTCCCCTGGAGATTGACGGGGACCGGCCCTGGGGAGCTGATCACCAGGGATATAATTACGGTGGGGTGACGCTGGAGCTGAAAGCCCGGGATATGCTGAAGATAGGCCAACTCTATATGAACGGAGGGCAATACAATGGTCATCAGGTGGTATCGGAAGAATGGGTAAACAGTTCAACTTCAGCTCAGTTCGAGAATCATCATTCCATGTATTACAGCAATCACTATGGTTTCCTGTGGT
>JAYEOJ010000305.1:0-3127 GCA_034722835.1 Bacteroidota bacterium
GCTAATACTGCTTTCTTTAAGGTCTTTGACTTTCCCCTGAAGGATGGTTCTGAACGGGGTATTCTGGAGGAACCCTATACCATGGTGCTGAGTCATGAGACCGCCCAAAAGTTTTTTGGAGAAGAAGATCCCATAGGAAAGTTTATCCAGGTGGATACCCTGTCCTATGAGATAACAGGGATTATGGCAAAGACAAAGCAAAAATCCCATATCCAGTTTGAAGCGCTCATATCTCTATCTACCCTGGAGATCATTGATCAGTTAAGGACGGAACCCAGGTTTGTAAACAACTGGGAAACAGGCTGGGGAAGCTGGATCTATTTGCTGCTTGATAAGCAGGCGGACCAGGCCAATATACAAGAGATTCTCGATCAGATCAGTACAGAGCAATACGAGGATAACGAAGAGACCAATTACTCTTTTTACCTTCAGCCTCTGAGCAAGATAGTCCCTGGCCCTTTACTGGGTAACGAGATAGGTGTTGCTTTACCCAAGGTATTTATCATTTTCCTGGGGGGACTGGCGCTTGTAATCATAATTTCGGCAGCTTTTAATTATACCAGTCTGTCCGTGGCCCGCTCTATGTTGCGGGCCAAAGAGGTAGGGGTAAGAAAGACCTTTGGGGCCGAAAGGAAGCAGATAATCTATCAGTTTCTAGTTGAAGCAGTAGTGATAGCCATCCTGTCCATGCTCCTGGCCATAGCCCTGCTACAATTCCTGCTGCCAGCCTTCTCCGGAATGCAAATGATGTCTCTGCTTGAGATCAGGCCGGAGCAAAACACCCAGATTTATCTCTGGTTCCTCCTGTTCGCTGTAGTAACCGGCATCCTGTCAGGTGTATTACCTGCCGTAGTCATCTCTGCATTTAAACCAATCTCTGTTCTGAAAGGTATTACCAATATCAAATTCTTCAGCCGCATCACCCTGAGGAAGATCCTGCTCGTTACCCAGTTTGTATTCTCCATGGTCTTTATAATCTCCATTCTGTTGATCTTCAAACAAATGAATTTTATGATCAATGTGGATACGGGTTTTGATTCTGAGGTGGTATATGACATCGACCTGCAAGGGAAAGATTATGACAAGGTGAAAGCAGAATTCAGTCAACTTCCAGAGGTGGTAAATATGTCAGTCTCCTCACATGTTCCGGGAGGGGGCAATGTCTGGGGAGTGGATATACGCTTAAAACAGGAAGATGAAAAGTATGAAGCCCATTATTTCTCTGTGGATGAGAATTATATCGAAACCATGGGGATGGAATTGATTGCCGGCAGGGACTTCCCGGAAAATATGAATACGGAAAACGAGAAATTTGTGATTGCCAGCGAGATGATTGTTGAGCAGTTTCAGCTGGGAAGTGCGCAGGAGTCGGTGGGGACCACCCTGATCCTGGAAGACTCCACCCTGGTCGAGATCATAGGCATTATGAAGAATACACAGCACCTGGCTGTCTTCCTGAATCCGAAACCCATGCTATTAAGATGCATATCCGGCGGACACTATCATGCCTTCCTGCGTCTGGATTCCCGCGATATAAGTGCTACTATCGGCAAACTGGAGAAGACATGGGAAAAAGTAGATCCGATCCATGACCTCGACGGCGACTTTCTTGATGGACGAATTAAATACTATTATACCTTTTTTGAAGATATTATGTATACCGTAGGATTCGCGACAATACTTGCCGTCATTATTGCGGCATTTGGCCTGCTGGGCATGGCTACCTACAGTACGCGAACGAGGCTGAAGGAGATAGGCGTCAGGAAAGTTTTCGGTGCAGAGGTCAATCACATTGTTCTCCTGGTTTCACGCTCCTACCTGTGGCTGATGTTAATTGCAGCAGTTATAGGGGGAACCATCGCCTACCTGGTGAACAATCTGTGGCTCCAGTATTTATCGAAAAGTGTGGATTTTGGAATTGGCACCATTCTGGCCGGAGTTTTTCTCGTCGTCATTGTCGGACTTCTCACCATCACTTCCCAGACACTTAAAGCAGCTCACACCAGACCCGCGGAGACATTAAAAGATGAGTAGAGTCAGAATTTCCGTAATCCCTCATGAGAATTTGTTAAATTCATCCCCAATGCTTATCCGACTTCTACCCCTCTTACTTATTCTGTTTCTGGTTTCAATTTCGACCTATTCCCAAAATCGGGAAGATACCTATGCTGTAAGTGCAGCTGAACTGGAAGAATGGATAAGCTTCCTATCCTCGGACCAGATGAAGGGAAGGCAGAATGGATCGCCCGAAATGGAAGAGGCCGCGCACTGGCTTGCACAGAAATTCGAGGAGTTTGATTTGAAACCTGCCTATCCGGATGGAAAACTGGTAAGGACCTATACATTTCACAGCCGTAGGGGGGGTACGATACATGAAAGAAATATTGTCGGAATGATTGAGGGAAAAGACCCCGAACTGAAAGATGAGTATATCATCATCTCTGCTCATTTTGACCACGTGGGAATCAGACAGGCTGTGGAAGGCGATTCGATCTATAATGGGGCAGATGATAATGCTGCCGGGACCTGTACGCTACTTGGACTTGCCCTTACCATCAAAGAAAATCAATATACGCCGGGCAGAACATTATTATTTGCATCGGTCAGCGGAGAAGAGATGGGAATACATGGCTCCAGGCACCTTGCCTCAGACATGCCCCTTCCCCCGGAATCCGCCTATGCCAACATTAATTTTGAAATGACAGGCCACTCGGAATACCTGGGGCAAAGGAACTATTATATGACAGGATGCGATTTCTCGAACCTCGACGATGTGATACAGGAATTCACCAGAGGTGGAGACCATCAGCTTATTGACACCATTGCCGGGGCCAACAGAATGTTCTATATGTCCGATAATATAGCTTTTGCACGCCTGGAGAGAGATGATGACGTATCCACAGGGATCCCCTGCGGAACCTTCGCAACAACCACCTTTGGCGAGCACATACATACACCATTCGACGAAGCCGACCTGTTCGACTTTGAGAATATGGCCGGTCTGGTGGATCACTTCGCATCCATGGTCATCTGGCTATCTCATTCCCACGAGGACATTGACTGGACAAATCCTCGTTTTCGGAGAATAGAATAAATTCTACATATTTTAAATTGATAGTCAGATGGT
>JAYEOJ010000306.1:0-3125 GCA_034722835.1 Bacteroidota bacterium
CTCGATGAGTTTAAGGTGACGGTCAAGGACGACAATATTTATGTCGCCCTGGAAGAGGTGTAGCTTATGGAAGATGTTAAAAAAGATGAAGGCTGGATCGACAAAACCCTGCCGGTTGACTGGGATAAAGTCAAAGAGGAAGCGGTTGGCGAGATTCTGCCCCACCACATGAAACTTTGGTGGTACTGTTTGGGCGGCGTCCCCGCGATCATGTTCATAATCCTGGTAATCACCGGCATGATGCTCGCCTTTCACTATGTTCCCCACCCCGATATGGCCTACGAAAGCGTGGTCAAAATAAGCACCCAGATCCCTTATGGCTGGTGGCTGCGTTCAATCCATCGCTGGAGTGCGGAGATCATGATCGTCACCGTGTCCCTGCACGCAATTCGAGTTTTTGCGACCGGGGCTTACCGTCATCCACGTGAGTTGTGCTGGATGACCGGGGCCATACTCCTGCTCTTGACCTTCGGTTTAGGTTTTACGGGCTACTCCCTGGTCTACACCCAAATGTCCTACTGGGCTATGACCATCGGTACTGGAATTGCTGCCAAGACTCCGATTATCGGCTCTTTTCTCTCCCGTTTCATGCTCGGTGGCGAGGCTATCGGCGATGCCACTTTAAACCGCTTTTTCATTCTCCACGCAGCCATCCTGCCGAGTATCACGTTCCTCATGGTCTTCGTTCACATCGTTCTGATCCGTCTGCATGGCGTAACTGAACATCTGGTCGGCATCCAGCGGGAAGTTATCAAAGGCCTCTCGCGCGGCGATGAATAGGAGTATAACCATGACTAATGAACCACAAGAAGCCCAAGATAATTATCGTTTTTTTCCCGATCATATTCTGACTGAGGTCAATATCGGGCTCTTCCTCTTTTTTCTCTGTTGCGTTCTGGCGATTGTCCTGCCGGTCGAACTCGGGGAAAAAGCCAATCCTTTGATCACGCCGGAACATATCAAACCGGAGTGGTATTTTTATCCGATGTATAAGTGGATCAAGATGACGCCTGAGGTCGTCGGTATCTTCTTCCCGATGCTGGTCATCGGCATCTTTATATGCTGGCCGGTAGTCGATGGTGTTATCGTCAAAAGCACCGGCAATAAAAATATACCGATCATTATCGGCGTTATCGGCATGGTTATCGTAACCACACTGATGATTCTGGAAGCTATACCACATTGATGACAAAGTAAAACATTCATCTGCGTCGTTACACGGCGACCTTCGTCACTGCGGCGTACTTTATGTACGACTCATTCCTCAGGTCTTGTGTGCCTAGCATCTGAACATTTTACTTTGCCATCACAATTATAAATTTTCAAAGCAAATTTTAACATTATTATTTTAGGAGAGATAACCATGGATTCAAGCGCAAAAAAATGGTTGGTGTTCATCATGTGCATCTTCCTGCTGGCGGCTCTTTTCCTCGTCGCCCGCTACGAATCGGTTCGTTTTGCCACTAAAATGGGCATGGAACCTCACAAAATCTATGTCAGTGACGCCAGTAAACCTTGTTTAGAGTGTCATAAACGCAAAGGTGTCGCACCCAATATGATCACCCAGTGGGAAGGCAGTAAGCACGCCGCTAAAGGGATTGACTGTGTGCAGTGTCATACGGCTGAAAAAGGTGATTTTGATGCCTTTACCTGTCCCGAATCGAGCACTCTCGTAGCCCAGTTTCCGACGCCAAAAGACTGTGCCAAATGCCACAAGGAAGAGGTGCAAGAGTTTACCGAAAGTAAACACGCATTTCCTTTCTGGATTTACGCCAATGCCGACCGGGCCGTTTTCGAACCGATCATCGGCACCAAGCATGGCTGTGAAGAGTGTCACCAGATTACCAATTTATGGCCTGACGGCAGTGTTGGAGAGTGTGACGCCTGTCATCCCAAGCACAGTTTTTCCATCGCCGTCGCGCGTCAGCCCGAAACCTGTGGCGAATGCCATATTGGACCGGATCATCCCCACATCGAACTTTATCTCGAGTCCAAACACGGCAACATTTTCAAGGCGAGTGTTCAGGGCCAGGTGGATATGAACTTCAAGAGCTCGGATACAGATCCGATCCCCATTGAAGTTCCGGTCTGTACGACTTGTCATATGGATGCCGTACCCGGCGTCAAAGGCACGCATAACGTCAGTGCCCGCTTGGCTTGGGAATCACAAGCACCCTGGAGTTACCGAACAGTTTGGTTTGATGAAAAACTGGGTAGCTGGGAAGATAAACGGAAGCGTATGGCCGGCGTCTGTGTCAACTGTCACAGCGAAACCTTTACTGATCTTTATTTGTTGACCGCTGACCTGGTCAATCTCCAGTACAATGAAATTCGTCGGGCCTTTGTCTACTGGAACAAGAAATACACAGCCAGCGGCATCGTCCACCGCACTGAAATGGATGGTAAATTTTACTCTAATCCGGTCATCAACGGCTGGGACGAAAAACCTGAAGTGCTGATGTATGAAACCTGGCATCATGAAGGCCGCCGCGCCCGCCAGGGCGCCATGATGGGTGGCCCTGACTACGCTCATTGGCATGGCTTCTTTGAATTGCAGCAAGATCTTTACAATCTAGAGGCGATTTACAACAAGCGCATAGAAACCGGCGAGGTTGAAGATTATTAACCGTAGGGATTAGCAGGTAATATAGACTTTCTTTTGCTTGTTTTCCAGCAAAATGCAGAGGGGCAGATCGCAAGATCTGCCCTTTTTTTGTTTCGCATTCCATACCAGGTCTTGAAGGCGGTTGCAGGTATTTATGCTGCAGTAGTTGTGCTTTGAGTAGATTTACTCACTTTTCTGACGGTTGATGATTGTTTGTCATAGCAAGTTTATGACAATTGTCACTATTGTATTTAACGCAGTCGCGTGTATTATTAAGCATAATTGCAACAACGGCCGTGGTGATGGACGCCCGGCCCAGATGTTTTGTCTGTGATAATGGATGGACCTTGAGGAGGGTGTTATGGAACGCAGACTCCTATTACTAGTGCTGCTGGTAATACTATTGGCTGTTGCCGGATGTGCCCCCACAGAGGGACCCGCCGGGCCTCCCGGACCCGAAGGCGCTCAAGGGCCGCCAGGTCCCGCGGGACGAGACGGCACTGATGGCCCTGCCGGCCCG
>JAYEOJ010000307.1:0-3117 GCA_034722835.1 Bacteroidota bacterium
AACAACAACTCGGCCTATGAAAGCCTGAACAGCATAGGGATCGACCTGGTCCGTAATGATTCGCTCAGGCAGCAGATCTCCCTGGTTTATGAAGTCCGCTATCCCAAGGTGGATGCCACACAGGAAATTCTCTTTACACATATTTTCGACCACCTGTACCCTGCCCTCCGGACAAATTTGAAAACAGTAAGTCCCAGGGAAATGACTGTTCCGGTAAACCTGGAGAAATTGAGACAGAACAATGGCTTTGCAGAAGACCTGTATATGACTATCTTCATATAAAATCTTTCTATTCGAACCTATGAAAGGGCCCTGGAAGAAACAATAAAACTAATTGCAGATATTGAAGAGGAACTGGGGCTTGATCCCGGGAACTCCAAATAAATACAAAATGCCATGCAAAAAATAAGCTCCATTTGTCTGATAAGTTTCCTTTTAGTTGCGACTGTGCACATGCAGGCACAGGAAACCGGCATTACAGTCAATACGGACTGGGATCATGAAAAATACTCCTGGGAGGCCCAATGGATCACCCATCCCACTGCCTCTGTACTGGATTACGGGGTTTTCCTCTTCCGGAACGAGTTCCGGCTGGAACGAGCTCCTGAATCGCTGGTGGTGCACCTGTCGGCTGATAACCGGTATAAGCTGTGGGTGAACGGACAGCTGGTGACCACGGGACCGGCCAAAGGTTCTTTCTTATACTGGCGCTATGAGACCCTTGACCTGGGGCCCTTGCTGGAGGAGGGTGACAATGTAATAGCGGTGGAGGTCTTCAACCTGGGGGAAGAACGTCCGGCTGCCATGTTCTCCAGGCAAACCGCCTTTATCTTCCAGTCGGATAAAAGACTGGGCGAGGATGCTGAACTAAACACCCCCGGAACCTGGAGGGTGATCGAAAACAAAGCCTTCTCCCCCATCCCCGTTTCAAGCGTTGATGTGGGGGGCTACTATGTGGCAGGTCCCACCGATCGCTTTGATTCCTCCCTGCATCCATGGGGCTGGCTTAAGGCCGGCTATGATGCCGGAGAGTGGAAAGATCCGAGGTGGGTTGCTAAAGGAGTTGGGCGTGGATATATGCACGGGACCAACTGGATGCTGGTGCCCCGGAATATTCCCCTGATGGAGTCGGGTGAGATCCGCTTCAGAAAGGTGGCGCGCAGCAATGATCCGGAGATCCCGGAGGGCTTTCTTGCCGGAGAAAAAGCTTTTGTGATTCCGGAAGGTGACACCCTGAGCCTGTTGCTGGACCAGGGGGAGCTGACCGTGGCTTATCCCATTCTGAAATACAGTGGCGGACCGGGGAGCTCCATCAAGCTCACCTATGCAGAGGCACTGCTGGATGCAGATGGTAAAAAAGGGAACCGCAACCGGATCGTGGGCAAGGAGATCCTGGGCTACCACGATCTGATCCTGCCCGACGGGGGAGCGAATCGTGAATACCAGCCCCTCTGGCTGCGAACCTGGCGTTACGTGCAGGTGGATATTGTATGCGGGGACGAGCCCCTGGTGATCCACGATATCTACGGAGATCTCTGCGTATATCCCTTTGAAGAGAAGGGATCTTTTTCCAGCGACAATCCCGTACATGATCAAATCTGGGACGTTGGCTGGCGTACGGCCCGGCTATGCGCAGGGGAAACCTATATGGACTGTCCCTATTACGAGCAGCTGCAATACTGGGGCGATACCCGGATCCAGGCCCTGATCTCTCTTTCTGTTTCAGGCGATGACCTCCTCATGCGCAATGCCCTGGAGCAGGCCGACCATAGCCGTATACCCGATGGTTTGACCTTATCGAGGGGACCTTCCTACATCCCCCAGGTCATTCCGGGCTTCTCCCTGTACTGGGTGGATATGGTACATGACTACTACATGTATCGTCAGGACGATGCCTTTCTCCGCCAGTTTCTTCCGGGGATCGAAGCCGTGCTGGGATGGTTCGAACGGCGCATCGATTTCACCGGGATGATTGGCCCGGTGGAGTGGTGGAGCTTTGCAGACTGGAGCGATGAATTTATGGCGGGAGCTTCTCCTGGCTCGGACCTGGGACATTCGGCACTGATCAGCCTGAACTATGTCTATGCCCTGGAAAGGGCGGCAGAACTCTGCAACTGGTTTGCAGAAGCGAATAACTCCCCGGTGTATGCAAGCCGGGCGCGGGATTACCTGATTCAGGCTGAGCGCACACGGAAGGCTGTCTATAATCTGTGCTACGATTACTCGAGCGGACTGCTGGCCGATATCCCGATGGATGATCCCAACAAAGCACTTTATAAGCATGGTGTCTTCTCCCAGCATACAAATATCTGGGGTATTCTCACGGATGCTTTCCCGGAGGATGACGTACCCGAAGTTATGGAAGTGATCCTGTCCGATTCGACACTGGTCCAAACCACCATCTATTTCCGTTTTTACCTTTTTGAGGCCATGAAGAAGGCCGGAATGGCTGAACGCTATACGGAGATGCTGGGAAGCTGGGAGCGGATGCTGGAGAACGGACTCACTACCTTCAAGGAGAGTGATGTCCTGGACCGGTCCGACTGCCATGCCTGGTCGGCCAGTCCCCTCTACCACTTCCTCTCGCTGGTGGCCGGAATCACCCCTGCGGAACCGGGTTTCCAGTCGGTAAATATCTCCCCTGCCCTGGGCCCCCTGCAGCATATTGAGGCAAGCATGCCCCACCCTGCCGGGATGATCGAGGTGCAACTGGAACGGAAAGGGAAGGAAGGGCTCAGGGGCACCATAAGCCTGCCCGAAGGGCTCCATGGCACTTTTCATTGGGGCGGGCAAACACTTCCCCTGGCACCCGGGACCCAGGAGATCAAACTATAAGACCGTCTGGTTGTTATAGTGTTTATGAAAGAACAAAAGAAAGGTACAAGCAGAAGAGATTTCTTTAAATCAGGTGCTCTGGCCACTATCCCGCTTATGATACCGGCAGCGGGTTTTGGATCCGTTCCAGATTCAGAAGCTCAACATGCCAGTCGTGGAGATGGGCCTGAGGCGGTGAATTTCATATACGACGGCCCGATGTTCTCACCCCAGGACTATCTTGAGAAACTGAATGAAATTGATCAGGCCGATCCCATTCAAATCGATTACTACAGTAGCGGA
>JAYEOJ010000308.1:0-3108 GCA_034722835.1 Bacteroidota bacterium
GGTATAAACTGGTGTCGCTGGCCTCGTCGATGGTACAATCAAATGCACTGGCTTTCCGGAACTCAATATGCCCTTTCGTGGTATCGAAATGGGCATTCCCAGGCACTACCTGCCCCTCCTTCACCAGTACCGAGAAGAGCACATTTTCGGCAGCACGGCCCTGGTGGGTTGGAAGAACCCAGGGGAATCCTGTTAATGCCGTGATGACCTCTTTCAATTGCTCGAAGGATTGGCTCCCGGCATAGGATTCATCACCACTCATCAAAGCAGACCATTGCTCCTGGCTCATGGCACCCGTTCCCGAATCGGTCAGGAGATCAATAAATACCTGATGGCTCTTCAGGTTGAAAAGGTTGTATCGTGCTTCTTTGAGCCACTCCTCGCGGTCGGACCTGGTACTGGGATACATGGGTTCGACCATTTTAATTTTATATGGTTCGGCGTATGGTAACATGGAAAAAGAGTTAATAGGTTATTAAGTTAATGGGTTACTGGAACAATGGGTAGACGGGTAATTAAGGAATGGAGAATGACAGGGTGCCGGGTGGCACATCTGTCTGGCGCTAGAAGTGGAATTTATCGCGCTGCTTGATATTCAGGAACAAGCGTTTGGAAGTGATATGTGTCAGTATCTTCATACCTGAGGCAAAGGTAGGGCGAAGCTTTTATCTGACATGAGAGAAAGGGATGTTTTTTGGCAGTTACTTTCCTTTCCCCTGAAGGTACTCCTGGTAGAAACGTTCGATGATTTCATTCTTTTTTACCGCGGCCTTCTCCATTCTGGTCTGATAATCTTTTTTCGATTCACCCTTTTGTCTGGGCTCAAACAGGGGATCTGCAGCAAGCTCCTCCCTGAACGGAGTTTCGTAATATTTCAGAACAAAGATCTCGTGATCCATCATCCATCGGGTCAGATCGCCTGCATAGGAGATGCTGTAAAAAGACTGACCACCGGGGTGAAATACGAGATCCATGACGGCTCCTTCATTGTCCAGAAACTGGTGGATCCGTTCCCCCGTTTCAACATCCCAGAGCATGATACTCTTATCTGCCGAAGCAGTCACTATACAATTCCCGTCCGGACTGAACTCAGCCTCCAGGACCATCTCCTGGTGTCCCTTCAGTAGATGTAGCAATTGCTCCTCCTTCAAATCGTACAATCTGGCCGACTTGTCTTTGGAAGCAGCTACCAGCAGTGTATTATCCGGACTGAACTCCACATCGTATATATCCTGGGCAGGTCCGTGAAGTTGAGAGATCACCTGCCTGGTTTCCAGGTTCCAGATCTTCAGGCTTTGATCATTACTGCCACTGGCTATCAGGTGGTTGTCATTGCTGATGCAAACTGCCATGGTCACATCCTCATGGCCACGCATCTTTTCCTTTATCACGCTGTTGTATACATCCCAGAGCAGGAAGGTTTTATTCATGGCCGAAGAGACGGCCCATAAGCCATCGCTGCTGATTTCCATATTCCAGATCGTGGTGGCATGTCCCTTCCAGTCGAATAAATACTTCCCGCTACGATCCCACAGTTTAATTTGATTGCCTCCTGCCGTCAGAATGAAATCCATTTTGGGAGGCATATCCATGGCATTGATGGCCTTGTAATGAGCCCCCTCAACCTCCAGTTTTACTTCGAAACTGTCCGGATCAAGTAAGCGGAACGAACCGTCGTCAAAACCTGCAAGCAGGAACAATCCATCGGGCGAGATGTTAATGGAGGTAAGAGGTACTTTGAATAGTTGCCGTTTAAGGATGTGGGAGCCCTCCTGAGCCAAGGAAGTACCAGGGTTACCGAGAATGAGCAAAAGGGCAACAAGAATATTAGATGTGATCCGCATGTCTGAAATATAGTCCATTTCAGATAAAATACCCAATTATGGGGATCGGATGCATGATAGAGTCATTTACTTTTGTGAGATGTTGGAAATAGCAGGTGCATATGTGAAAGAGCTGGCCAGGCTGGTGAACGAGATGGCGCCATACCTCTTGCTGGGGTTTTTATTTGCCGGAATACTGAGGGTCGTATTTCCAAGACAAATCATTACCCGGTACATGGGTCAGAATAATTTCAGATCCGTATTTAATGCTTCCCTGCTGGGTGTTCCCATGCCGCTCTGCTCCTGTGGAGTCCTGCCTGCCGGGATTGGCTTTTACAGGAGCGGTGCCTCCAGGGGGCCTACCATTTCCTTTTTAATTTCCACACCTCAAACCGGGGTGGATTCCATACTGGCAACCTATTCCCTTCTTGGACTTCCCCTGGCCATAATCAGGCCGGTAGTTGCCTTTCTTACAGGTATTTTAGGAGGAGTGCTTGGAAATGCAAGTGAAAGAAACGGTAAGGAGGAAGACAGGAGCAGTACAAGTGAGGAGCACTATGAACGATCCGTAAAAGAATTGTTCAGGTATGGATTTGTAGAGTTGATACAGGATATCTCAAAGTGGCTGGTGATTGGAATGCTGGTGGCTGCATTTCTTTCGGTTCTGATCCCGGGAGATTTTTTCACCAGTACCATTTCCAGTGAATACCTGGCCATGCTTCTGATGATAGCAGCTTCGGTACCGCTTTATATTTGCGCCACGGGATCCATTCCTATTGCTGCAGTCTTATTGATGAAAGGATTGGCACCCGGAGCAGCACTGGTCCTGCTAATGGCCGGACCGGCCACCAATATCGCAACCATGGCAGTCATTGGTAATACCCTTGGGAAAAGGTCCCTGTGGGTGTATCTTGGTAGCATTATTGGCGGGGCCCTGTTTTTCGGGATCCTGGTCAATGAGCTGCTACCCAGGGAGTGGTTTACAGGGGCCATATCTTCAGTTGCCCATGTGCATGAACACACAGGATGGTTCAAGTGGACTTCATCGGTGGTTCTGGTGCTGCTGATCATAAACGGATACTTATTGAAATTGCTTTCTGCCCGTAAGGAGCGAAGAACAGACAGAGAAAAAGCAAACAAAATGAAGGATATAGTACAATACAAGGTAGAGGGGATGACATGTGATCACTGCAAAGCCACAGTTGAAAATGGATTGAAGGACCTGGAGGGAGTGTCAGAGGTGATAGCCGACAGGGAAACCAACCAGGTAAGTATTCAGTCTGAA
>JAYEOJ010000309.1:0-3103 GCA_034722835.1 Bacteroidota bacterium
CTAACCAAAGTTATTGGTTTGTCCGTGATTTTAAAAAAAGATGGATAAATAATCATTCTATATTAATGCCTGCTACCGCTCCCCCTCCTGTCTGTGTCCCTTTGCTATTCACAGGCCTCTGAATGAAAGTAACGGGGTGGTCACTGAGATCCCCAACTGGAATATAAATATTTGATAATATTCACTTTATACTTTGCATATCATGGAGAAATCTTATTCTTCTACGGACCTGATGCAACTTTAATCGATTATTGATTTGACCTGTTGGGCCTGCGATCCATGTTGTCTGCAGTAAAAAATCATATTAAACATGAGCTTGCATAGTAAATATTTTCTTTGTATGTTCAAACTGTAAACTAAACAACTTCTTCAACTGTGCTTTCGACTTTCCCTTGCATTGTATGTGCATACCACAACCATAAATTCCGGGTTTTTAATCCAACTTCAAACAAGTATATTTCCTTTAATCACAAAAACTAAACTACTAACAAATGGGAATTAAACTAGTTATTTTTCCGCTAAAATGGTTCGGCAGAACGCTGCTTCTCGGAACCATGATGGTACTCATATCGAGTACAGCTTTGTTCGCACAGCGAACAATTACAGGAACGGTGACCGACAGAGATGATGGTCAGCCACTACCTGGTGTAAACGTCATTGTCCAGGGCACCGCCACTGGTAGTATTACATCTGCCGATGGAACCTACTCTCTGGATATTCCGGAAGGGGATGTTTCACTTCAATTCTCCTTTATTGGATATGAAATCCTTGTGGTACCCGTGGGAACCTCCACGGTTGTTGATGCAGTATTGGAACCAGCTGCCTATGAGATGGATGAGGTGGTGGTGACTGCCCTGGGAATCCAGCGGCAGGAGAAGACCCTGACCTATTCCCAGCAAACGGTGGATGCCGATGAGCTGACCAATACCAGGGACATTAACTTTATGAACAGCCTCTCCGGTAAAGCTGCCGGTGTGGAGATCAAGAAGAGTTATTCCGGTCCTGGCGGGTCCACACGTACCATTCTAAGGGGGACCAAATCCCTGACCGGTGACAGCGAACCGCTGTTCGTGATCGACGGTATCCCCATGGTTAATAACAAGCCTTCCCAAGGAGCTATGTGGGGCGGATGGGACGGAGGCGATGGCCTGAGCCAGCTTAATCCTGAAGATATAGAAAGCGTCAGTATCCTGAAAGGTTCCAATGCAGCTGCTCTTTATGGCAGCCAGGGAGCAAACGGGGTCGTGCTGATTACCACGAAAAGCGGCTATGAAGGTGCTACGAAGGTGAGCTTCAATACGGGTATTTCCTTTGATAATCCCATGGTCATGCCTGAGCTCCAGTTTAACTACGGAGCTGATGGAGGATCTGAGCAGAGCTGGTCCTACACAGAGGGAGATTATAACGACACCTTTGTGGATGATTTCTTCCAGACAGGCTATAATCTGGTAAACTCCATTTCTGTTTCTGGAGGAAACAACAGAACCACAGCCTATTTCTCTTATGCGAACACCAACGCACGAGGCATAATACCTACCAACACCTATAAAAAGAACAACTTGACTTTTAAGCAGTCAACAAAGATGGCGAAGGACAAAGTCACTGTCAGCTCCAATATTATGTTGACTGAAGAGAGGAGTCATAACCGACCCCCTACCGGCTACTATCTGAATCCGGTTCTGAACACCTATCAGTTCCCACGGGAAAGGGATTTCGATGATTACTATGAGAACTATGAATACTATGATCCTGGCAGGAACATCATGTTGCAGAACGTGATTGTCAATAACCACTTCATTAATAATCCTGCCTGGGTCCTGAATAATGAGCCCAGAGATGACAAGACCCAACGTGTCATCGCGAATTTGACCGTGGACTGGGACATTAATGAAAAGCTGAGCTTTGCGATCCGGGGGAATACGGATTTATCCCTGAAAACCTTTGAGCAGCAGCACGCAGCTGGCTCAAATTCGACCAATGCACATGCAAATGGCGCCTGGTTTTATCGCGATTATAGTGATCAATTGTATTATAGCGATGCGATTCTCAGATTCGATGATACCTGGGGAGCCGTCAGCCTGACTGCTCTGGCCGGAGCGAGCTACCAGAATACTGTTTATGAAAAAGGCGTATCTGTGAATACCGCTACCAATGGACTGATTTATGCCAACGAGTTCTTTTTCCAGAACGTTCCGGATAATGTGGCGATAAATTCCACCCTGAGCAGCCAGCTGGTGAAGCAGGCTATATTTGGCAATGTCACCCTTGGTGTGAAGGAAATGTTATTTCTTGATATTTCAGTAAGGAATGACTGGGCTTCCTCCCTGGCACTCACAGGAAACCAGTCCTATTTCTATCCGGCTTTTGGTTTGACCTGGTTGCTCCACAACACCGTTCAACTTCCCGAGGTGATCTCATTTGCCAAATTGAGGGGTTCCTATACCTACGTGGGTAACGAAGTGCCCTTTAACAGGGTCGATCCCGAACACACCATCAATTCAGCAGGCGGTGTGAACAGGAATACGCAAACTCCTTTTACTGACCTTAAACCGGAATTGATCACAAGTATGGAGTTTGGTGGCGACATAAGGTTCTTTACCGGGAGACTGGGCCTGGACCTTACCTACTACCACATCACTTCCAATGATCAGTTTCTCTCACTTCCTGCCCCATCGGGTTCCGGTTTTACGACCTATTTTGTGAATGCAGGTGAAATTGTCAATAAAGGATGGGAGATCACCCTGGATGCGATTCCGATGCAAAACAGCGATTGGCAATGGAACACAGCCTTGAACTTCTCTAAAAACACCAATGAGGTAGTCGAAATTCACCCTGATATTAATACTATTGGTATGGGAGGTGGAGAAAGTGTCGGCATCCGCTTTGAGGCCGGAGGATCCATGGGGGACCTCTATGCTTCCGCCTTCCTGCGTGAAAACAGCGATCCAGATAATGATATTAATGAAGGAAGGATTGTTGTGACCGATGAGGGAATGCCCAGAAAAACCACCGAAGCACAATTTATGGGAAATGTGGAACCTGACTGGAGCCTGGGCTGGAACAACAATATCACGTGGAGAGATTTTAACTTTAGTTTCTTATT
>JAYEOJ010000310.1:0-3102 GCA_034722835.1 Bacteroidota bacterium
TAACCGTCTTGTGTTACTGGATGAAGCGCTGGTTCCAGTTTCGGAACGACTCTATTTTTCAAAGAACATGGATATCAATCAGATCCGGATTGAAGCGGATCAACAGGCATACAGCGCACGGAGTCCGGTCACACTCCACCTGAGTGCTTTGGAGGACCTGGGAGGCATGGCCTGGTCCAATGTATCCTTAAGCGTGGTGGCAGTCAATGCTGTGGATGATCAATATAAAAAGCAGGATATCCGTTCCTGGCTGCTCATTGATTCAGAGCTTAATGGTCGGGTGGAATCACCATCGGAGTTCTTTCAGGATGATGAGGAGTACACTTCAGATGAAAAGCTGGAACTTTTGATGCTCACACAGGGATGGAGCAACTACCTCTGGAACTCCATGCCCCCTGAGGACCGGCCCGTGGACCTGGAGCAGGCAGCCGGAATCACCCTGACAGGAAGTGTTCGTAAAGCATTAAGTAAAAGACCTGTTGTTAAGGGCCTGGTGGTTTGCAATTTATTTAACAACCAGGGATACTTCAGCGAGCAGGTCAGTACCGACAATAAAGGAAGATTCACTTTTGAGGGACTCTATTTTCCGGATACCGTCGAAGTGTTTATCCAGGGATACAATGACAGGGGAAAGCTTTATACGGAGGTATTTATGGATCCGGTGGAGCAAAAGGATGCAGCTGTTACCGAGTCCTTTCTCCCGGTTTCCAGGCATATAAGCGACTTCCCTGTCAGACTGTACCAGCAACAATATTTCAACGATCAGGCCCTGCGTGAATATGCACTTGAAACAGGTTCCATTCTTCTGGAAGAGGTCTCCGTAAAGAACAGGTTTACCCCGCAGGGTGACGGGCATTTCCGACTGTATTCAAAACCCAGGGACTCCTTTACGATTACTGAAAAGGACTACCACTACAGGACTGTTTTTGACTTTCTGAAGGCCAATGTAGGTGGTATTATAAGCCCAACCATTAGCTTCACAGGAGCATCCTCGGGCCATCTCATTTTACTGAATGGCTCTGCAACTGAACTGGAAGTAATTCAATCCATTCCCATGAGTGATATTGATGTAATAGAATATGTGAAGCACTATGATGTAACCGGAGTGTCTATGTTCGGTGCAAGGGGGGCAAATGGCATTGTTTCGGTCTTTACGAAGAAAGGTGGAGCCCATTATGGAAGCAAAAATTATGTCCAGGGTACCCTGGCCAGCCGGATTATGGGATTTTCTTCCTATCGGGAGTTTTACACACCTGTATACACTCCTGAAAATATTGATTCGGAACAACCCGACCGCCGGATCACCCTCTACTGGAATCCAGATATTGAACTCAAGGACGGGCCATCAACAGTCTCCTTTTTTACCTCGGATGATTATTCCCGCTACAAAATTATCGTTGAGGGGATCAGCAGCACCGGGGAAATGTGCCTGGGCAGCTCCGAAATAAAAGTGGCCAGGGAGCAAACCAGCCTACTGGGGAGATAGGTATTCAAAGGGCAGGAAGTCAGCGATTCGCTGCTTAGACATTTTCCCGGTCCAGATGATCGGCAGGGGTTCAAAATAGCCATCCTGCTCAAAGAATACCTGAAACTCCCGGAAGGAGATATAAGAGAGATTGTTGTAGTAATCGATTTTTATATCCTGATTATACACCAGGAATTTTCGGCCAAGGAAATCCTGGGAAACAATATGTTCATACAGTAGCTCCTTACCGGTCCTGTAATTGCTCACCATGAAACCTGAGTTTTGCAGGTCATTGGCCCACAGAGCCCTGAAAAAATGCTTGCTGGAACCGGTGAAAGCATAGCCTCTTCTCCGCTCGTATTTCATCAGGCTCTCTTCATCTTCGGCCAGGTCACGGTTAAAGATGATGCTACCTGTGTAGAGCGTGGTCCGGGTCCGCCGGTCGTACTCAAAACGATCCAGGTGATAGCTGATGTCATACCCCAGGGAGAGGTTCTGTATATGTATCGGCTTTGAGGCATATGCTCTCAACGTATCCTGGTCAGAACCATAATTGAAGGTGATGTCCTCTTCATTTAGGATATAGCACTTCCTGGCGTTGCTGGTAAGGCCAATAAACTCATTTTTAAAGATCCGCATGCAGGCTCTTCTTTTTCTAACCAGCGATTTGGTACTTACAACTACCTCCTCCAGCTCAAATACCCTGGGGCTCAGCTTTACCTGAATGCGTTCCCCCGGGGAGAATTCAGTGATAGAAACCGGGTGATATCCTACAGCACTGATGGTCAGTGGCCTTGCTTTATACTTAGTTACATCCAGTTCAAAACCGCCATTCTCATCGGTGGTGGTCCCTACAAATGTGCCGTCGAAAAAGACCGATGCATAATCAATGGGCACAGCTGTTTCCTTGTCTAATACAACACCATTGATCTGTTGTCCCCGGGCACTAAAACAAAAACAAAGGATCAGAAGGGCAAACAGAAAGTTTTTCATTATCGTGGGAAGGTCTTAATTGATCTCTATCTCCGTGGAAGCGCTAATCCAGGCTGAGCTCCTTTTATCCCAGATACGAACCGTACAACTCACCGGATTTGCCACTTCCGACCCGGTAAGAATGAAATGTGAGGATACCTGAGAATGTACATCCGAATAATTGAAACCTGATTCCCCAAAAAGATCGGCCTCATCCAGGATCACGTTTCCATCTGCATCATTTACTACCATGCTCAAACCCAGGAGAACCTGCCCGTCTACCACAGAAAAACCCTCCAGCCCTTCAAACAAAAGGTAGATATTTTCATTGAATTCTGCCTTTCCATCGGTAATGGTATGGCCTCTCTGCTGAGAAAACAGATAGATCTCCCTGGATGTGACCTGCTCCCCGCTTACCTGAATCCCTTCATCCCTTACCACTGGTGGTCAACCCGGTTTGCAGGTCCTTTTCAACAGATTGGGCAAAATTGCAGGAGTAGAATGCAATGAGGAGAGATACAATTGAGAGATCTCTCAATGTTACTGGTAAGGAATATTGTTTCATGATCGGCCCTCCTGGTTTGCAATACAAGTTAAAGCTTTTCCATTGGTTTATTTTAAATTCTGTCGTAGTTTTATTGCACCAACAAGATCTGAATCCAAAT
>JAYEOJ010000311.1:0-3096 GCA_034722835.1 Bacteroidota bacterium
CAAGCATGAGAACAAGCAGAAGCTCTTCGATAGGATGAAGGAGACTATGGCTGTCGATAAGACCAAGCACAACATCCTTCCCCTGAGTAAATTCGGACTGATGCAGATCACACGTCAGCGTGTACGGCCTGAAATGCATATTGAAACTGCCGAAAACTGTCCCACATGTGCAGGAAGCGGGAAGGCACAACCGCCCATCCTCTTCCCGGAACTTGTGAAAAATGAGCTAAGCATGTTAATCGCGGAACACCAGCCTTCAAAACTTGAAGTGTCCCTGCATCCCTTTGTGGCCACCTTCCTGACCAAAGGATTCAACTCGGAGGAGCGCAAGTGGCGCAAGGAGCTGGGCTGTAAGATCAAGATCAATTCCGTCGAATCGCTACATTTCCTGGAATTCAGGATCTATAACGAGCAGGGTGAGGAGCTTCGCAGAAAGCGGCACTAGCCTTCAAACTTTTCATGTACTAAAGGAATATATGAAGACAAGAGTAATAATAATGGGTGTGGTCCTGATGGCGGCCACAGCCCTTATGGCACAGGTGGAAAATCCGGTAAAATGGAAATTTTCAACCGATAAGGTGAACGGACTTGAAGCCGAACTGGTGTTTAAAGCCGACATCGATTTTCCATGGCACATGTATTCAGCTTACCTGCCGGCCGGTGGCCCCATTGCCACCACGGCTTATTACGATGAATCCGATGCCTATACCCTGGTGGACGGGATTGTGGAGGTCACAAAGCCTAAAGTTAAATATGACGAGGGCTTCCAGATGGATGTGGGAGTCATTTCAGGAAAAGCCGAATTCAGGCAGAAGGTGAAATTCAGGGAGGCGGGAACCCAGACCGTGACAGGCGAAATTGAGTTCCAGGTCTGCGACGATAATGTATGCCTGCCCCCGGTAGGTGTTCCCTTCTCTTTTGAGGTGAACCTGGGAGGTGAAGCTGCAGCCACAGGTGAAGCCGCCGGCGAGGATGCCGCCGGCGAAGATGCTGCCACGATCGACGCCCTTGCTGATGAGATTGTGCTTGTGGAAGCTGTTCCAGGTACAGAAGACGATACAAGTGTGGCAGGAGTCCCTGCCCTGGAAGATGAGAAATCGCTCTGGCGTTTTTTCTGGCTGGCATTCGGACTGGGTTTGCTTGCCTTGCTAACCCCCTGTGTCTTCCCCATGATCCCCATGACGGTCAGCTTCTTTATGCAGGGAAGCGATAGCAAGGCCCGGGGGATATTTCGCGGACTGTTCTTCGGGATCTCCATTATGGCTATTTACACCCTTCTGGGTGTGATTGTGAGCGTTTCCAATGTGGGGCCCAACGCGGCCAATGCCCTGAGCACCCACTGGATCCCAAACCTGATCTTTTTTGCCCTGTTTATCGTATTTGCATTCTCCTTCTTTGGCATGTTCGAACTGGTATTGCCTACCAGCTGGACCAATAAGGCGGACAGCCAGGTGGACAAGGGCGGCTTTGGCGGACCCTTCTTCCTGGCCGTAACCACCGTCCTGGTCTCTTTCTCCTGCACGGGTCCCATCGTAGGCGCCCTGCTTGTTGAGGCCGCCGGGGGACTGGCCCTGAAGCCGATCCTGGGAATGTTTGGATTCGGACTGGCCTTTGCCATCCCTTTCACCCTGTTTGCCATATTCCCTTCCTGGCTGAAAGGTCTGCCCAAGTCAGGCGGATGGCTCAATGCAGTCAAGGTGGTTCTTGGATTTATCGTGCTGGCCTTCAGTATGAAGTTCCTGCTGGCCCTGGATCCCACCAATAAGATTCTGACCCGTGAACTTTACCTGGCCGTTTGGATCGTGCTCTTCTCCATGCTGGGCATGTATTTCCTGGGCAAGATCAAGTTTGCCCATGACAGCGATTTGCCCCATGTTTCGGTACCGCGTTTGTTACTGAGTGTGGCTTCCTTTACTTTTGTGGTCTACCTCTTCCTGGGCCTTTTTGGCTACGAGCTGAAAACCATTTCACCTCTGCTTCCACCCAAATCACCCAGCGGGCTAGATCTGACACAGAGGGCTGTTTATAGTGCCGGAGCTGTGGCTACGGCAGACCAGAAAGAGGAGTGTGCCCCGGTTAAATATGCCGATAAGTTCCACATGCCGCTTGGACTGAAAGGTTTTTACAGCCTGGAGGAGGGACTGGCCTGTGCAAAGGCATCCGGAAAGCGGGTACTGATCGATTTCAAGGGCCACTTTTGCTCCAACTGCAAGAAGATGGAAGCCGCTGTCTGGTCCGATCCTGAAGTGCTGGCCACCCTGCGCAACGACTTTGTGATTGTGGCACTCTATACCGACGACCGTACCAAACTCCCCGAGTCGGAGTGGTATACCTCCGAGATGGATGGCCGGGTGAAAAAGACCATCGGGCAGCAAAACATCGACTTCGAAATAGCCAACTTCCGCACCAATACCATTCCGCTCTACGTGATCATGGATGCTGAAGGGAATGTGCTTGGCGAGCCCAGAGGCACCGATCTGGATGTTTCATCCTACCTCTCCTGGCTAAAGGAATAGGGGATCAGGTAACAGTTTGCTTCCAACTCAATCAGGACGCCGGTCGAAGATTTTTAGATAACTGTCCTACCAGGGAATATGGTTTGTTGAATGCTTCCTGGGAAAGTTTAAAGCGCTTTGATAGTTTTCGAATGGTTTCCTTGGAGAATCCTTTTTGGTAATTCAGCATTTTTGATACAGTTCCTTTAGACAATCCAAGGATTTCAGCAAGATCCTTAGATTTCAATTCATTTACTTCCATAAGGAATTTTAGTAGCTGTACCGGATCCACTTCTTCAAAGGAAGTATGCTCTTCATCCCATTTTTCGATCAGAAGTTCCAGAAGCTCAATCTCATCCTTGTATTTATCTTCATCGTAGAGCAAATCTTCAAGAATATGACAATACCTGAAGTATTGATCATCGCTTTTTATACATGTATATTTCAGTTCAGGCATTTTTTAGACTGTTCACTTTCATGTCAATAGCTGCTAACACTATATTGCTTATAGTTTCTCTTAGAGCACGAATCCAGTTATACATTGGGATTCTACTCTGATTATTTCTCAGGACGTAGTCTTCCACACTTCGTTTTGCAATGA
>JAYEOJ010000312.1:0-3095 GCA_034722835.1 Bacteroidota bacterium
CAGAGAGCTTTTTTCCCTGGAAATATTCAGGGCGGTAACTACTACTTCTTTAAGTGCCTGAGCACCTTCTTTAAGAGACACCTCGATATTGGTGAGCCCCCCGGCAGGTATTTCAAAGATTTCATACCCGATATAGGAGAATAGCAGGACGGTTTCCCCACCCGGTACAAGGATATTAAATTTCCCGTCAGGATCTGTTGTGGTCCCGGTGCTTGTTCCTTTAATGGAAACATGAGCCCCGATAATAGGCTCTCCATTTTCTGCAGCAATCACACGTCCGCTTACCTCGTGTCTGCCAAATCCCTCATCGCTTGAAATAACAATCAACTTATCTTCCAGGATCTGGTAGGAAAGTTCCGTATCAACTAGAAGAGAATCCAGTACCTGATCGATGCTTGCCCTTCTTAAGCGAAGAGAAAGTTCTGTGTCGAAAACAGGAAGATCATCATTGTAGAAGAACCGGAATTTACTGTTGTCCTGAATGTCCTGAATCGCCTCCCGGAGCGTAACATTTTCCAGCCGTACAGTGACTGTAGAGTCACGTTGTGCGTACATGGCCAGGGGCATGGCTAGCAGAATAACAATAGAAAGAAGTAGATTTCTCATTCCAAGTGATTATTTTATTGCTAAAAGAAACAACTTTATGATTCTTAATCAAAATTGTATATAAACTCCCAATAGGGTTTTAAATGCTTTTGTATTGCTTTCTGGTAGCCCTCCTTATCCCTGTTTTTCATAAATAACAGAAGGTCAGGATGAGTTATGATGTCTCCTGTTTTGTTTAACTGTTCATTTACTGGTAGGAAGAAGTTTTCGTAATTCTGCTTAGCGAATACAAAAATCGGATGCATAATAGTATCCAGCTGAAGAATAAAATCGTTGCCAGCAATTTCATAGATTTTCGTATGAAAAAGCATTTCATCTTCAACTGAAAGATTGTTTATTCCAATGGCTTGTTGTCGGGTAATGATTTCTTCAAGCTCAGCAAGATCACTGTCCTGAATATTGGCAAACAGAAATTCAGCCAATCCAATTTCGAGGGCTATCCTCATCCCCATTATCTCTTTGAAGGTTTTAATGCTAAGCAAATTTGGGACCAGGACTTTTTTGAATCCGTTCAGAAGAGGTGGCTCAGTGATCACCATTCCCCTCTTTGTCCTGGACTGTATAAGACCAAGCATTCGCAGGCGGCTCATGGCTTCACGTACCACACTCCTGCTAATACCCAGCATCTCTGAAAACTGCATTTCGTTGGGCAGGGAATTACCCGGTACCAATTCGTTCTCTTTGATATAATCAATGATTTTTTCTTCTGCCTGATCTGCAAGTGTGGTTGTAGTCAAACTTGTATTCATAATCAAAAATCGGAATTAGTCCTAATTGTAGGACAAAAATAATAATTTTATATTTGACCAGCTAATTAGTGAGAGGTATTTCACCTGATGACGATGACACAGTTTTGTAAGCAGGGTATCAAGATTTGCTTGGTTATCACGATTTTGTCCTTTGCTCATTGGATGTATGCAGGACAAATTGAGTGGGAAAAAGTTACTGAATTACCTGCCATTAACGGAAAAACTCATCCCGGTCTGGCCGGATGTTTTGCCGGTCATCATCAAGGGGTGCTTCTGATTGCAGGCGGAGCCAATTTTCCGGAAGGGCCTCCCTGGAAAGGAGGAAAAAAGAGGTGGCATGATGTAATCTATATACTTCATAAAGATGGAACGGACCGGTTTTCGTGGAGTACCTCATCTGTAAAGCTTCCAAGCCCTCTGGCATATGGTGTTTCTGTATCCACTGAGAAGGGAGTGGTGTGTGTGGGGGGCAACAACCAGAACCACTGTTTCAGCGAAGTAATCCGTTTACGATATTCAATTGAAAACCGGGACGTGGAACTGGATACTCTTCCTTCCTTACCTGTGGCTATGGCTCATATGGGAGGGTGCCTGGTGGGAGAGGATCTCTATATTGCAGGGGGACAACAAAGCATGGCTGATCCGGAAGCCACTAAGCGGTTTTTTAAACTGGATTTGTCAAAGGAGGGGACCGGCGCATTCAGATGGGAAGCATTGAAAAGTTGGCCGGGTCCATCCAGGGCTTTCCCGGTGATGACTGTCCAGGGTGACGGAGAGACCGACTGCATCTATCTCTTTAGCGGACGTGATTTCGGGCCCGGGAAGGAGACCTGTGCGCTCTCAGATGGATTTAAATATAATCCTTTGTTGAAGGAATGGAGCTGTCTGACCTGTGACAATGATCTTCAGTTCCCGGTCATGGCAGGGAATGCCATTTCTGCAGGGAACCAGCATATTGTTTTCCCGAACGGTGATGACGGTACCCTGTATACAGATTTGGATGAGCATCCCGGATTCACTACCGACGGGATCATATACAACACCATCACCGGTGCGGTGCAAGAAGCGGGAGGTTTTCCGGTCTCCGGAGCTCTTACAGCCCCCCTGGTGGAATGGGATGGGGAGTTCTATCTGATCAGCGGAGAAATTCGTCCGGGTGTGAGAACTCCTGATATACTGCGGGGCAGGTTCATGGACAAACCGCAAAAATTTGGTTGGTTAAATACTGTGATCCTGATTCTTTATTTTGCTGCGCTGATCTGGATCGGGTTCTTTTTTTCGCGACGGCAGAAAAACACTGATGATTATTTTAAGGGGGGAGGACGGGTACCCTGGTGGGCGGCGGGTCTGAGTATTTTCGGGACTGCCCTGAGTGCCATTACCTTCATGGCCATTCCGGCCAAATCCTATGCAACAGACTGGGCCTATATCTGGCTGAATGCTTCCATTCTGGTAGCTGCCCCACTGGTGGTATTCTTTTTCATTCCTCTCTACAGGCGCCTGAAAATCACCACGGCCTACGAGTACCTTGAAATACGATTTAACCTGTTCCTGCGCCTGGCGGGAAGCATCTCTTTTATCCTTTTCCAGGTGGGTCGCATGGGAGTGGTTCTCTTTTTACCGGCCATTGCCCTGAATGTAGTGACCGGGATCGATATTTATGTCTGTATCCTTTTAATGGGACTGTTAAGCCTGCTCTACACCTTTATGGGAGGGATCGAAGCGGTTATCTGGACCGAT
>JAYEOJ010000313.1:0-3090 GCA_034722835.1 Bacteroidota bacterium
CATCACTTGCACTGAATATGCCGGCAGTGATCACCACCTCGTTGAGCTCACTTACTGCTTCATACAGCACGATGCTCAGGGGATGTCCCAGGGTATCCAGGTTCACCTCCAGGGTCTGCTTTTCAAATCCGATAAAACTGGCCACCACCACCTGTATTCCTGTGAGGGTAGTGGAAAGTATAAATGTTCCGGTGGTGTCTGTGGTGCATCCATCGTAGGATCCATCCAGGTAGACATTGGCAAAAGCTACCGGATTCCCTTTCCGGTCAGCAATCTTTCCTGTGATGCTTTGCTGGGCTCCGGCACTTATGCTTATAAGTATCAGAAATATGCAGCTTAGACGTTTCATTTCCTTGCAATTCATTCTGATGTAAAATTATGGATTGATCAGGGCGCATAAAAAATAAGAATGCTGAACCTGCAGATCTGGAGGATGAATGGTTTAATGGGGCGATAAATGGAAAATCTATATCTTGCAGCTTATGAAAATCTTACTGAATAGTCTCGTTGTTGCTGGCTTTGCCCTGGCGCTGTTTATCACCACAAGAACCTTTGTGATCCCTCACCAGGAGTACCAGGAGGATACAAGCCTTTTCCTGTATGATCGGGGGAATGCAAGTCCTGAGCTCAGGGCTGAAATCATGCAGCAGCTGGAGCTGTTTCAGAAAGGGTATACAGATAGGGATACCTCTATCCTGGAAAGCTATATGGAGCAGTTGTTTTCTAAGGGAAACATACTGATTCTCGGGACCATGCCCGGGGAGATCTATTCCGGATATGTGGAGGCTGCCGACCTGGTATCTTCAGACTGGCTCCTCTGGGGCGATGTGACCATGCACACTGAAAGCTCAAATATATCTGTCAGCGACAGTGTGGCCTGGTTTTCCATGATCGGACACGTGGTCTTTGATATGACCAGCTTGCTGGATCTGCCGCTCAGGGTTACGGGAGTGATGGTACAGTCAGACCAGGGCTGGAAGTTCCAGCAGCTCCAGTTTCAGTTTGACATGAATATGGGCTGGGTGCTCTACGTCACCATCCTGCTCTCCCTCCTCCTGCTGGCGAGCATCATCAGACTGGTATTTGTAATTATTCGATCTTCTAAGAAGCGGACCTGACAGGATCAGTGATAGGTGACTACATCCACCTTATTCCATGCGCCCCTGGTGAAATCGGGAACCTTTACCGGCATGCCCTGGTTTTCGATGGACTTTTCACTTAGCTCGATGATGGCCGACCATTCAGCTGCATCATAAACGTCCTGATCCAGGGGCAGTCCGTTCCTCAGGCAATGGATCAAACGGTAGTCCATGGTAAAGTCCATTCCTCCGTGTCCGCCTACTTTTTTGGCCAGTTCCCCCACCTCTTTGGTGATGGGATGCTCATAGTCGGCCAGAAGTTTTTCCATTTCTTCTTCTTCAAGGAAATCGTGTGCAAAGGGTTCCAGGGCAATGCCCTGTACGGGCCATTTTTGCACAAATCCTTTGGTCCCGCTGAGCAGGTGGATTCTGCTGTAGGGGCGCGGACTGGTCACATCGTGCTGGATCATCATGCTTTTACCCTTTGCCGTTTTAATCAGGGTGGTGTTCATATCGCCCCTGGCATACTCCCTGGTGGCGTAATCTGAATCTTCACCG
This sequence comes from Bacteroidota bacterium, assembly GCA_034722835.1. GTDB lineage: Bacteria > Bacteroidota > Bacteroidia > Bacteroidales. Next base: position 1,638 of record JAYEOJ010000313.1, read on the forward strand.
AATTTCTTTTTTGCAAATTCGGTCATGCCGAACTGACCACTGGCAACGGAGACCAGGTATTCCATTTTATCTCCCCTGTGGATGTTCAGGATGTGGCAGATGGGCCCGAAACCATGGGTGGGGTAGAGGTTGGCATTTCGTGTCTGATTGTGTCGCAGCCGCCACATATCCCAGTATCCATTCTCTTCATTGAAAACACCTTTCCTCAGGTCATGTATATAAGCTCCTTCGGCATGTACAATTTCACCCAGGAGTCCCTGTCTGACCATATTCAGGGTGGCCAGTTCGAAGAAGTCGTAGTTGCAGTTCTCCAGTTGCATGCAGTGGCGTCTGGTTTTTTCCGCAGTATTCACCAGCTGCCAGCACTCCTCGATGGTGATGGCAATGGGCACTTCGGAGGCTGCGTGTTTGCCCTGTTCCATGGCGTAAACCGCGATGGGGGTGTGCAGGTCCCAGTGGGTACAGATGTAAACCAGGTCCACATCCTCCCGTTCGCACACCTTCTTCCAGTCCTCCGGACCGGAATAAACATCTGCTTTTGGGAGCCCGGCACCTTCCAGTATCTCCTGCGACTTATCCAGATTCTCCTGAACCAGGTCACAAAGGGCCACTATTTTCACTCCCTCCATAAAGGTATAGCGGCGCACTGCCCCTTTTCCCCTGCCTCCCAAACCTATAAAGGCAATATGGACCGTATCAATGGGATCGCAGCGAAGCTCAATCACATCGGTCTGGCCCTCCGGCCTGGGTGGCTCCGGGAAGAGCTCCATGGCCGTAAACGGGGTGTACTTGCTTTGTTCTTCCGTTGGTCCGCAGGCCCCGGTTGCCAGAATGATGCTTAACAGGATCAGCAGAATGGGATAATGTTTCGTTCTAGTTTTCATGTTGGAGTTGGTTTTAAGTGTTTTATAGTAAGGTTACAGGTAGTTCCGAAGCAGGCCTGTCCAGTGACAGGACAAGTACGGTGGCCACCTCATCAGGGAGTTCTTTAGGCAGCTTCAGGATAAGTTTCCCCCCATGCTGTTCCACCTCCACGGGAGCTTTATCATGCAGGAAGAAGGCCTTCTTTACAGTGGTCCCGTTTTCCAGGGGCAGAACCAGCTTTTTTCCCTGAGCTTTCAGCAAGTGAAGATAGATCTTGTTCCCTTTATGTGTGCTGACTAAATCATCACCCGGAAGATAGGGGCCGCCCCTTGTTCCGTAAACTGCTTCCCCGTTGACAGAGAGCCACCGCCCCATTCCGGCCAGGATTTCCACCTGGCTTTGTTCGATGCGGCCATCGGGCATGGGCCCCACATTGAACAGGAGGTTCCCGTCTCCTCCAACCGTTTGCAGCAGGGTATGGATGCACTCCTTTTCTGATTTAAGCTTATCATCGGGTTTCCATGCCCATTGTTCGCCTATGGTCATGCATGTTTCCCAGGCAAACTTGTTATCAAAGGCTCCAATCTGT
>JAYEOJ010000314.1:0-3088 GCA_034722835.1 Bacteroidota bacterium
CCGTCGTTTTTACCCTCCAGCTGGGAATCCGAGCTTCTGAAAACAAAAGCCATATGGGTAATGGTTTCGGAAAGCGGAACCCCGTAGTAGTCTCTGATGGTGGGCTCTATTTCCAAAGAGTAGTAATCGGTGGAAATCCGGGTCAATTTGGTCGCCTCAGAGTTCACCCCCCAATCGGTCATCACATACTTCCAGTCTCCACTCCCCGTACTCAGGTTGGTCAACACCCCGGTGTGTGCGTAGACATCCCCGGTATAACCTTCAAGTCCCCCGGTTCCCTGGGTGGCATCGAAGTAAACGGTGACAGCTTCTCCTGCAACAGGGAGGGCCGGATCGGTGGTAATGATTTGCGCAATAGAAAACAAAGGAATAAAGACGAACAGTATCGTAACGGACAATCGGAATGAGGGTATCATAGGGAACAAAATACAGTTATTTTTTAATACTTTAGCCCTTTGACATTAACCGGAACCTAAAGCAATGAAAAAACCAAAACTAAGCTTCTGGCAAATATGGAACATGAGTTTCGGATTCCTCGGGATCCAGTTCGGATTTGCCCTTCAAAATGGAAACGTAAGCCGAATCTTCCAGACCCTGGGAGCGGAGATTGACCAGATCCCGATCCTCTGGATCGCAGCCCCGGTTACCGGATTAATTATTCAGCCCATCATAGGATACATGAGCGACAAGACCTGGGGCAGGTTGGGACGCAGACGACCATTCTTCCTGGTTGGAGCCATCATGGCTTCCATTGCCCTGTTCCTGATGCCTAACTCTCCAGGCCTGTGGATCGCGGTGGGCATGCTCTGGATCATGGATGCTTCCATCAACATTACCATGGAACCCTTCCGTGCATTTGTGGGAGATATGTTGCCGGACGAACAGCGTACCAAGGGTTTTACCATGCAGAGCTTTTTCATTGGTATCGGGGCATTTGTGGCCTCCTGGCTTCCCTATGCATTATCAGAATGGTTCCATATTTCCAATACGGCCCCTGAAGGAGAAATTCCAATGACGGTACGCCTTTCCTTCTACCTGGGTGGCGGGGTGTTCCTGCTGGCGGTCCTGTGGACCGTATTAAGGACAAAAGAGTACAGTCCGGATGAATTAAAAAGCTTTGCAGAAAGCAATGATTCTGGCGCCGAAGATCATGATGATACAACCGATCCTGTAAGTAAATATCTGCGCAGGGGAATTATATGGACCCTGGTGGGAATCATGTTTGCCCTTCCTGTTTACTATCTGAAACTGGAGAAGGAACTTTACATCCTGGCCGGTGGTTTTGGCATATTCGGAATTTTACAGCTGATGAGTGCGGCATTGATAAATGCCAGGAAGGAAAAGAACGGGCTGGTGTCCATTATCACCGATCTGTATCACATGCCCCTGACCATGAAGCAACTGGCCATTGTGCAGTTCTTTTCCTGGTTTGCCCTGTTCAGCATGTGGATTTACACCACCCCGGCCGTGACCAGCCACCTCTATCACACAGTGGACACAACAACCGAGGCCTACAACGAAGGGGCCAACCTGGTAAGCGGGATGTTTGGATGGTACAACCTGTTTGCTGCAGCATTCGGACTGGTATTGCTGCCCTTCCTGGCCAGGCTTACCAACAGGAAAATCACCCATGCAATTGCTCTGGTGGTTGGGGGACTGGGCCTTGCGTCCATCATGTTGCTGAGCAATCCGCAACATATGATTTTCTCCATGATTGGGATTGGCCTGGCCTGGGCCAGCATCCTGGCCATGCCCTATGCCATCCTGACCGGTTCGCTTCCCTCCCATAAAATGGGAGTTTATATGGGCATCTTTAATTTCTTTATTGTGATCCCGCAGATCCTGGCGGCAACCATCCTTGGATTTATGGTCAAGTCGCTCTTTGGAGGAGATAGCATCTATGCTCTGCTTACAGGTGGCATTTCCATGCTGGTGGCTGCCGTGCTGATTTTATTTGTAAAAGACACCAATCCTAAATAGAGAATTGTATACGTTATGAAAGGATATTACAAAGCCGATCCGTGGTGCATTATCGAGGAAGAATTTGATCCGGCCATGCAGGAGGCTTCCGAAAGCATCTTCAGCCTGGGGAACGGCAGGATGGGTCAGCGGGCAAATTTCGAGGAGCATTATTCGGGCGAAACCCTCCAGGGGACTTACCTGGCGGGGGTTTACTACCCCGATAAAACCCGTGTGGGCTGGTGGAAGAATGGTTACCCCGAGTATTTCGCCAAGGTGCTTAATGCACCTAACTGGATCGGAATTGATGTGGAGATTAACGGGGAGCAACTGGATCTTCATACGCTCAAACCGGTAGAATTCAGGCGTGAATTGAATATGAAGCAGGGCTACCTGGAACGCAGCTTTGCCATCTATGTGGGAGAAGCCAGGCTGGAAATCGCTGCACGTCGGTTCCTGAGCATGAAACGGGATGAGATCGGGGCAATCCGATATGCCATTCGTTCGGTGGATTTTACGGGAGAGCTATCCTTTACCCCTTACATTGATGGGAATGTGGTGAACCAGGATTCAAACTACGATGAAAAATTCTGGGAGATGGAAAGCTCCAAAGCGGTTGCCGGATCGGCCTACCTGATGGCCCGCACACGGAAAACAGGATTTGTAAGCTGTATGACCATGTGTTATACTCTGGAACTGAACGGAGAAGCCTTGCAGCTGGAACCCGAAGTGGTTCAGAAAGAAGATTATGTATCTAACCGGATCCGGCTTAAACTGGACCAGGGAGAGGAGGCCATCCTGTACAAATATGTATCTGTACTTAGCTCCATGAACCACAAGCCGGAAGAGATGGTTTCTTATGGAATCAACATGCTTATTGAAGCCATGGGGACCGGATTTGATGGACTCTTTGAAGAACACATAACCATCTGGGAGGAGAACTGGGCCCATTCAGATATTATCATTGAAGGGGACACTGCCGCACAGCAGGGCATCCGGTTTAATATCTTTCAGCTGAACCAGACCTATACCGGAAAAGATGAGCGGTTGAACATCGGTCCCAAAGGATTCACAGGGGAGAAATACGGGGGAAGCACTTACTGGGATACCGAAGCCTATATGATTCCCT
>JAYEOJ010000315.1:0-3075 GCA_034722835.1 Bacteroidota bacterium
ATCCACCGGAGCGCAAAATTCAGCACCGGCAATTTTTTTGCCGGTTTTCAAAGAGTCCCTGTACCCTTCGCTGGTATGCAAGGGAATCTTCAATGCCCTGAAAAGGGAGGTCCAGTAAGGCAGGTCCTCAAAAAGATGCAGGCTGGCCGGCATCCCCACCCTGGGACTGCCTGCCCTGGATTTGGGAGCAGCTCCCGAAAGATTGTTAATTAGCTTTCGTCGTTCTTTCAAAAGCTCAAATCCGGTTTGCGCCTTGCTAACAAATTTCTTGGTTTCATAATCCCTCCCGCACAGAAAGCCATAGGCCTGTTTCTCTCCGTTGATGCTGGCCACACTAATGGTACAGCGATTCAGACACAATTCACAGGTTTCGGTTTGAACCGGGATGATAAGTTTGTGAAGTTCAATTCCCCTGAATCCCGTTTGCTCTCCCTTGTATTCTTCCTTCAGGAGCAGAGCGGTTCCGAGGGCCCCGGTGAGGTGACATAGTGCTGAGATAAAGACCGGTTTTTCCAGACGCTGTTCGAATGCGGCTGCCAGAGCCCTGTTTTTGGCGGTGGCTCCCTGGAAACAAATGTGCTTACCGATATGTGCCTCACTGGCTACCTTCTTCAGGTAGTTTTCCCGAACCGAATGAATAACTGTGGCCAATACCTCTTCCACAGAATAGCCATTACTCAGCAGCTGGTTGATATCCCTCTCCATAAAAACCGTACAACGATCGCTGGCCAGGGGAGCCGGACGGCCCATGGCCATACGTTCATAATCTTTCAGCTCCACTCCCAGTCTTCCGGCAAGCTCTTCAATAAAACTCCCGGTCCCTGCTGCACAAACCGTATTCATATGGGAAAAAGTGACCATTCCATCCTTCATCCGGGTGAACTTAGCATCCTGTCCTCCGATCTCAATAATGGTATCGGTAAGAGGATTCAGTTCATAGGCGGCTCGGGCATGGGCTGTTATTTCATCGTAATCATGATCAGCCCCCACAATGCTGGCAATGAACTTTCGGCCTGAACCGGTAGTTCCGCAGGAGAGAAATTGAAAATGAGTCCGGGTGCGTATTGCCAGTTGATCGATGGCCTCAAACAAGGCCTTAACTGCCTTCAGCGGCTGCCCCAGGGTATAGGTATAGAATCCGGCAAATGCATCGCCATTTGTATTCATCATAACCGCCTTGGTGCTTGTTGAGCCCACATCGATCCCCAGGTAAAATTGCATGTCCCCTGGTGATGAAAGTTCATAACGATCGACCTGGATCTCCCCGGTATGATCGCTTATGGTGGGTTGATACGAATATTGCTCCTCAATGAGAATATCCTCATTGCAGGCTTCAGGAACCTGAAGCGCATCATAGAAATATTCAAGTGCTCCATAATCAACCACCATATTTGAAAGATCGATGGCAGGCAGTTTCTTTCCTTCCGATAGCTCCTTCCAGAGGAGCCTGGCCGCACCTATAGCCGGCAAATGATGGGCATGGGGGTGAACACCGATCTCTTTTCCAATGATTCGCTGCAAGTGCCTTACCACTGACCGGTTTTTTGAAACACCCCCCGACATAAATATGGGTGACTCCGGTACCGACTTGTTAAAGAGGGTATCAGCAATATTGTCGGCCAATCCCTTACAAAGGCTGTCGCAAATGGCTTCCAGTCCATAGCCTTTTTGTTGTGCATGGATCAGGTCTGTTTTGGCAAAAACGGAGCACCTGGCGGCTATATCCGGAACAGGTGAACTGTTTTTCAGGGCCATATCCGAAAGGTGACCCGTATCGTTGAGGTTAAGACGAAGGGCCTGTTGATCCAGAAAGCTACCTGTTCCTGCAGCGCAGGAAGAGCTGTGGCTCGTCTGCAGGTATTTGCCCTGTGGGTCCAGCTCCACCAGGTAGAAGCGCTCAGCGCCCACATGAAGGATCGATCGTGCATTCAGCTCCAGGAAGGCTGCAGCTTCTATGATTGCTACCTGCTGATCAAATACAGTGATCTCTTGCTTAAAATGAGATTTTCCGGAAGGAGTAGCCACCCCAATAATCTCCTGGTTCAGGTAAAGCATCAGCAGCTGATCCAGTGCTTTCCGGATATTGCCCTGATGCAGAATATAGGCCTCCTCCTTCAGGTTCCCCTCTCTGTCCATGGTGACCAGGGAGATGGACACTGAACCCACATCGATTCCAAGGATCAAACCAGTATGTGGTGTTGTTTTTCCAGGCATGCGTTTGTTTTTCTCCTTACATAAATGTATGGATTTTTTAACTTTAAAGAATAAAGGATAGCCTATGAAACCCAGAATAACTTTGGTACTTTCTGGCGGCGGAGCCAGGGGGATTGCACACATTGGTGTCATTGAGGAACTTGAGCTACGTGGATATGAAATTGCTTCTGTAACCGGCACATCCATGGGGGCGCTGGTGGGAGGTGTTTATGCCGATGACGCCATCGATCCATTTAAAAAGTGGATGCTATCCCTTGACAGGCGCAAGGTTTTCAGTCTGGTGGATTTCACCTTGAGCAGATAGGGATTGGTGAAGGGGGATAAGGTCTTTAATAAGATGAAGGATTTTATTCCGGACACTTCCATTGAAGAGTTAAGAATTCCATTTGCAGCCGTGGCTGTGGATCTGGTCAACAGCAGGGAGGTGGTATTCAGGGAAGGAAGCCTTTTTGATGCCATCCGTGCCTCGGTCTCCATACCCAGTGTATTAACGCCGGTCAAGACCGCTGACGGATTACTGGTCGATGGAGGAGTATTGAATAACATCCCGACCAATCATGCGCCCCGGGTTCCGGGCGATCTATTGGTGGCTGTCAATGTGAATGCCAAGATTCCCGTTCAGTTACCGGATATTTCCAAGGAGGAAGGCGAAAAGCAAAAACGGGCCTACCAGAAGAAAATAGAGGAATTTTATTTCCACCTGCAAAAGATCCTGCCACAGGGCTCTGCAGAGAAAAAGTCCCAGAGCAACGAGGAGAAGATGGGCTATTTCAATTTGATTGATACCACCATCAGCCTGATGACCTACCATCTTGCCCAGATGTCATTGAAACATTATGCGCCGGATGTATTGATTGAAGT
>JAYEOJ010000316.1:0-3073 GCA_034722835.1 Bacteroidota bacterium
AGAAAAACTGAAAGCAGGATCACTGAAATACCGGCAATGATGGTCCACTTTGTTTTCCTGGCAACTCCTTTCCATTCCTTACGGTATATACCCCACATATTCGCAGTCAGAATGATGGTGGACATGTGAAGAATCCAGGAGCTTGCTCCATTTCCCAGTTTACTTTCACCCATCCCGTAGAAAAAGAACTGTAGGAACCAGGTAGTACCGGCCAACGCAGAGAACATTACATTCTTTGCAATGGGTGACTGCCTGTTGACAAAATCACCATAAGATTTATTTTTTATGCTTAAAATGGTGGTCCAGATAAGATTTGTGCTTAGTCCACCCCAGAGAATCACCACAAAAGTGACGTTGTTCTGGAATAGCGGATTAAACCCAGCAGCAACAGCAGCCTCAGCCATGGGTTTGCCAGCTTCGATACCAAAATTAAAAAACGAACTTAGGATACCTGATAGCACAGCAATGATCAAGCCTTTCACCAGACTGAATTCTGGAATACTGGCCTTTTGAGCCTCTTTTGAAAGCTCACGTTCCTTCATCATACCTGCTTTCCCTGAAATAGCAATACCTGTAAGGCATACTAGCACACCCAGGAGCACCAGCTGACCTCCCTGGGTGCCCATCATATCCGTAAAGGAGACTTTTCCATCTGTGGGATTGATGTTATAGTAGATGGAAGGAACAATGGCTCCGAATGCCGCACAGAAGCCGAGCACCACCGAATTACCCAGGGACATACCCAGGTACCTGACACCCAATCCGTATGAAAGCCCACCTACGCCCCAGAGTAGTCCCATTAAAAAGGTGAAAAGGAGGATCTGCTGCGAGCTGGCTGCAATGATTTCAGCGAATCCGGGAACAGTCAACCAAGCTGCCAGAGGGGGTACAATCAGCCAGGAAAATAGCCCTCCAACTATCCAATAGCTTTCCCAGGCCCATCCCCTGACCTTATTGAAAGGCATGTAAAAACTTCCTGATGCAATCCCTCCAATGGAGTGATACAGTACACCCAACAATGCTTGCATATGCTATGTATTTTCAGATTTCCAGAACAGATTGGCTTTTTGGTAAAGACCAAAAATACAACCTTTTAAAAATATACCTGTATTCAGCTATCATCAATACACAATTTGACATTTAAGTTACATTTTTTGGGACTCGAATTTGAGAAACAGCAAGCTTCATCAAGATAATGACCGATCATCTGGCTCAATTATAATGGAACTTTCATAACTTACGATCATACTTTGCTTGTATGAAACATCTATTTAGCTTCATTTTGCTTGCTGCTCTGGGAATCCTCACTCCTGTGCTCTGTCAAGCACAGGAAAAGTTGAAACCATTCAAACTGGCTGTAGCACAGATGCGGGTGGTGGGCGGAGCGCCTGACACCAACCTGGAGCACGCTGCAGAGATGATTACTGAGGCTGCTAAAAATGGAGCCCAGGTGGTTCTCCTGCCCGAGGCCATGGATCTGGGGTGGACCGATCCTTCGGCACTCACTATGGCCGAACCAGTCCCCGGTGGTAAAAGTACTAAGCTTCTTTCCAGCATGGCAAAGAAACATCACATATATGTCTGCTCAGGCTTAACAGAAAAAGACGGGGAGACGGTGTATAACTCCGCGGTACTGATAAACCCTGAGGGCGAAGTAATTCTCCTGCACAGAAAGATCAATGAGCTGGATATCGGTCATCCCTACTATGCCCTGGGCGACCGTCTTAATGTGTGTCACACTGAATTTGGCACCATCGGCCTGATGATCTGCGCAGATGCCAGCACCGGCGATCGTGTCATTCCGCGAGCACTATCTTACATGGGTGCCGATGTGATCCTCTCACCCAGCAGCTGGGCGGTGAAGGCTGATCATAATAATTTCGAAAATCCGTATGGGGGAATGTGGAAAGATGCCTACAAGCCGGTAGCAAAGGATTTCAGGGTCTGGATCGCCAGTTGCAGCAATGTCGGTTGGATGACAGGGGGGCCCTGGAAAGGCTGGAAAGGAATCGGCTGCTCCATGGTGATCGCACCTGGTGGTGAAGAAGTCCTGAATGCCCCTTACGGGGACGATGCAGATACCATTCTGTATGTGGACATCAAGCCTGAACCCAGGCCCGGACAGGGTACCACCTGGCACAATTACTGGGATAAGCTGGATTAAGCCCCTGAATATTGATTCCTTTATATCGTCGGGAATTTCCAGGGGGCCCTGTAAGCTGGTGTAAGAAGTGCATTTGCATTTTCAGAGCTGGTAATCCTTCGTTTCTCCTCATCATAAACCACACGGTCGCTGGCCCAGTAGGCGATGTTCCCCAGATGTGCATAGAGGGCCGATCGGTGACCAAATTCGATCTCAGCATTCAGCGAGTCGCCATATCTGATGGCCCTGATAAAGTTCTCACAGTGGTTGAGATGACTTTTATAATCGCTTCTTTCTTCAGGAACTTCCTCCATACGTAACTCCTCTCCTAAGCTTTCAGGAAAGACCCGCCACTTGTCGCGATCCGCCACCAGGGTACCATTAGTACCTATGAACTTCACTCCATAACCCTGGTCATAGGGTCCTCTCTCCACTCCGCCGTTGTGCTCCCAGATCATATTGTAGCCATCCATTTCGTAGAGTACCGTCAAGGTATCCGGCATCTCCAGGGTGCGATCCTGGTTTGCGAAATTTCCACCCAGTGCCTGCACGGATTTAGGAGCGGATTTCACATCCATGGCCCATAATCCCATATCGATCAGGTGGACTCCCCAATCGCTTAAAAGTCCTCCTCCATAATCCCGGAACATCCTCCAGGAACCATGAAAACGATTCTTATTGAAGGGTCGTTTGGGTGCCGGGCCCAGCCAGCGATCATAATTTACCCCTTCCGGAACCTCTGAATCGGGCACCGGCAAATTGCCCGCACCGTAATTGAAGTTGCCCCAGAATTTCACCTGACGAATGGTACCCAGCTTACCGGACTTCACAAAATTAATGGCACTAAGCCAGTGTACCCCGCTGCGCTGTTGCTGTCCTACCTGAACCAGGCTCTTGTACTTCCTGGCTGCATCCAGCATGACATTAATT
>JAYEOJ010000317.1:0-3072 GCA_034722835.1 Bacteroidota bacterium
TGTCGGTCTTCTGGGCAAAACGATCGTAATCGGCATGACAGCGCAGGCACATGCTGTTATCAAATAATATGGCCTCGGCCAGATCATCGGCATTCCTCATGAATGCTTTATAGGAGTGGGGATCGTGGCAGCTCCAGCAACTGAAATTCTCTATGTTGTGGATGCTTTCAGAGAACTCCACCTCTATATCCTCAAAGTGATACTGGGCATAGGTTTCATCATAGCCATGGCAGTCCATACACATGAAATTCTCTTCGAACCTGAGATCCATGTTGTGCGGGAAGGTCATAAAATCATAAGAGTGACAATCGGTACAGCTGAATGATTTATGGACCGAAGTGTAGTATTTATCCCGGTCAACGAGTTTACAGGGCGCCATCCTCTTGGTGGCTGATCTGTCGTTTTCACTATCCACAAGGGTATACTTTACTTCACCATGGCACGTGAAGCAAGCTTCATTATCCTCCACATAGTCGTTGACTTCGAAGTAAGAGGGTTTCAGTTTTAAGGTATCATCCTGCTGTGCACTGAGTGTGAATGTTGCTGCCAGCAGGATAATAAATACTAAACATGTTGAGGTTTTCATTGGCTTTAGAACCTGATTGTGATGTTAAATCCAAAGCGGAAATCTCCATCCCATGGATTGTTACTGTTATAGGCGATGCTTTGATTCCTGACGATGTAATCGTAGGTGGAAGCAAAGACCCTGAAAGAGTGGGTGCTGGTTCCGATCTCTACTCCAAAGGCCAGGTTCGGATATACATCCTCTTCGGCATCAATCAGAGGCTGCTCGTATTCCAGGATGATGGAATGGAATCCCAGTACCTGGAAGCGTCCTCCGAAATTGATGGAAGCATTGGTATTGCTGTATCCTTCCGGAACCGCATTGAACCAGACAAAGGTTGGGGCCATCTGTAAACTAATTTTGTCCCCGATCCTGCTGGATACGATTAGCTGGTTAAGATAGGACATGCGATAGGCAAACTTATAATCTTCTTCAGGCCCGTAATATTTGGCATCGCGCGCATCCAGAACAGCATTTCCATGGTAGGTAAGTGAAATGGGCAGCTTGCTGTTCTGAGTGAGGATACTGTATTTCCATTCCAGATCCTGCAACATATTCTTCCGGGTGGTTCCAAAACCCACCATGATCTTATCGGTAATTCCGTAACTAAGTCCAATCCGGGTGTTGGCACTTCCATAGATCCCGAACAGGTCAGCAATCTCTTCAATCTGAGAGAAGCGGTGCTGGATCTCCAGTACCATTTGCCCTTTATAGGGATTTGCAGTGGTCTGGCCATCAACCAGGGTCAGGGTCTCAAATGCTGGCATTACCGGGGTGGGCTCATCCTGGGCAATTAAAAGTCCAGAGCTTAAGAATGCAATAATGCAAGCAGCGGCGGTTAGTTTTGTATATCGTTTCATAGCTATTGGTTGTTTTTAATATCAGTTGTCCCTGGCTCCTTCGTCAATCCAGCCAAGGATAGTTAATACTTCGTCTTCTTCGGCATTATGGCCTCCTGAGAGTTTTATATACAGACCACTGGAGCATGGGAAATCCGTATCAACATACGGATTGCCATCCGAATCAGTTCCATCTATCAGTTCATCGTAGGACCAGTCAGGTCTCAGGTCGGGAACCTGGCCTCCACTGTGACACATGACACAGCTCTGGTCAAATATGGCTTGAACATCACTGGCGTAACTTACCCCGGTTGGGAGATCTTCCGGACATTCCGGTGCCGGGATCTCATATTGGGTACAGGCTGACAGGATTACCAGCAGGATTCCTGTCAGTATCAACATCATTCTTCTCATATCAATACAATTTATGTTTTCAGCTGAACTATTGCTGCTCTTGAGTGCGCAAGATAAGGGTTCTGGAAGATTGAAAGAAAAAAATTCAAGGCAGATAGAATAAGTTTTTTATGGGGATAGATCATCTATTTGACTGACCTGAATCAGTCATAATTTTTCTTTATCTTGTGCGGATCAAGCAAAGGAGTGTAGAGGAGCATGAAAACAGACAAGGATTGTAAAGGATGCGATGATTGCAACAGGAAATCCCCCCTGTTCTCTTCACTTACGAAAGAAGAGCTGAAACTTCTTAATAAGGATCGCTATTCTGTTCGTTTTCATAAAGGAGAAATGATACTTAAACAGGGTACCCGGGCCGACTACCTGGTCTCCCTGATTGAAGGATTTGCCAGGATGTACGTCGAGGGCGATTACAACAAGAACCTGGTGCTGGATTTTGTCAAGCCTCCAAAATTGGTGGGAGGTCCGGGTGCACAGCTTGAAGGAAAACACAGGTACAGTTTAGTCGCCATCAGAGAAACCCTGGTGTGCTTTCTTGACCTGGTAAACTTTAAGAAAGTGCTTGCCTTGAGCAGCACGTTTTCAGAACAGTTTCTGATTCATTGTTCAGGAAATTACCTGGCAGCACTGGACCGCATGGTTGCAATCAGCCAGAAGCAAATGCATGGAAGAATGGCCGATGCCCTGATCTATCTGAGTAAGGATATCTATGACAGTAAGTCCATTGGGGAGGAGATCAGCAGAACGGATATTGCAGAATATACCTGTATGTCAAAAGACAGCGCAATTCGCGTGCTGAAGGAGTTTGAAAGAGATCATATCGTCAGCCTTCACGGGAAGCAGATCGAGGTACTAGATTCCAACAAGCTGCTTGAAATTGCTGATAAAGGTTAATCTGCTCTCTTTAGATCCAGATCCTGAAAGTCGTACGAGAAATCGATATCCGGTGAAACCCCTTTCATACAGATCTGCTGTGCCATTCCTTCTTCATCGAGACTGAATAGGACGAAGGCATCGGCATCCAGTTCACGCTTCTCCCACTTAATGGCAAAGGCATTGGCTTTGTAAAAATACATGGGTCCGGTTAGCGCCGGGGAACGCAGAGAAGAAAACCAGAGTTGCTCATCCTGCAAATAGATCCTGATCTTACCGAACCAGGGATCCTCGTAGATCCCTGTATAATTCTCAGGATTGATATGATCGTCGCTGGCAGCTTCCACCGTCTGCCAGATGCGCTCCACTTCAGCTTTGGCA
>JAYEOJ010000318.1:0-3070 GCA_034722835.1 Bacteroidota bacterium
ATGGATGCTGCATTGAAAACTTTGCCCACTGATAAAACCATTGTGGTATATTGCTACACTGGCCAGGGTAGTGCTAACCTGACTGCCTACCTGAGGCTGGTTGGATATGATGCCAAGTCATTGAAGTATGGTGCTAACGCAATGATCCATGATGAAATGACCAAGTCAACATGGAGTCCTGAAACCCCTATGGAATACGATTATATAGTAAGCAAGTAAGATATATCCTGTTTTGGAAAGGCCACCTCGAAAGAGGGGCCTTTTTTTTCCGGTAGAAACCTCATTTTAGCCTTGTACCCCCCTGGATCGGGACAAAAAGGAATTTATAATGGTTATAGATAACTCATTTGAAGGGAATTTGGCCCGGATATTGAATTAAAATTGATAAGAAATAGATTATTTTAGCCTCATTAGTCTAAAATTATCAAAAACAATTAGCTATGTTGACAAAACGAATATTCACTATCGCAATGCTGGTCTTCTTTGCAGGGAGTGCACTGATGGCCCAGAATTTTAAGTACATTGGAGCTTCCAAGTGCAAGATGTGCCATGTTAAACCTGCCACAGGAGAGCAATACAATATTTGGTTGAAAGGTCCACACGCCGGCGCCATGAAGACTCTGGCCAGTGAGGAATCAAAAAAGATTGCTACTGAGATGGGAATTGCCGATCCAACTACAGATGCGGCCTGTATCAAGTGCCACTCAACTGTAGGAAGTGTCGATGCCAAGCTGGTAGCTTCCGCTAAAATGGATGAGGGTGTATCCTGTGAATCCTGTCATGGCCCCGGGAGCATGTATAAAGGTGCTTCTGTGATGAAGAACAAGGAGCTGGCCATGACCAAAGGTTTAATTGAGCCTACTGAAGCAGGATGTAAGACTTGCCACAATGAGGAGAGCCCGACCTACAAGCCATTTAATTATGCTGAAAAAGTGAAGATGATTGCTCATCCCAACCCTGCTGCTAAGTAAGGATTAAAATATTACCATATTTTACTATTTTTGAAAGTCCTCTGGTAAGGTCACCAGGGGACTTTTACATATGGAACGATTATGAAAAAGACGTTAAAGATTTTGGTCATCGCTATCGTAGTGATCGCCACTGGTTGCAGCAGCCCAGGTGATGATGGTACCGTAAGTGTCAAAGTAAAGGCCGTAGAGCAAGTGGAGAACTATACCTATCTGCTGGTGAAGGGAAAGGGCCCCGCATACTGGATCGCTGTTACCTCCACTGAGATTGCGGTGGGAGAGAAAATCACCTACCAGGGGGGCATGCTGATGGAGAACTTCTATAGCAAGGAGCTGGATAAGACCTTCGAAAAAGTGATTTTCCTGGATGGGATGGAAGGAAGCGCACCAGCGGGCATGGAGGCCATGCCAGAGATGCCAGGCGTATCTCATGGTTCATCTGTTAAAAGCGACAAGCTTGATATCACAGTGGAAGCTGAGGAAGGAACTATCACCATTGCAGAGCTTTTTGCAAATCCCGGAGCCTATGATGGAAAAACTATCCGAATTAAAGGTGAAGTGGCGAAATTTAATCCCGCCATCATGGAACGCAACTGGATTCATCTGCAGGATGGAAGCGAATATGAGGGCAAATATGACCTGACGGTAACCTCTCAGGAATCCTTTCAGGTGGGCCAGGTGCTAACTGTTGAAGGAATTCTTGCCCTGAACCGGGATTTTGGTTATGGCTACAGCTATGAGATCCTTCTGGAAGAAGCGACAATTGTGAAGTAGATAATCCCTTTCAAAGCAAATGCATGGTTCATGAGTAACTCCATGGGCGAAATGAAAACGGCCAGGATAAGACATCCTGGCCGTTCTTATATCAGGTATTAGGGATTCTAATGTACTCCTCCTGCAATAAGAGTGTAAACAATAGCTATTATCAAGAGAACCCCAATGGCCAGTGCCGAAAATCCAAGGATTTTGATCGCACGCATGTAGTCTTTGGAGAAGTCTTTCTCATGGACTCGTTGATCCAGTTTTCCGGCCTCTTTTAATTCCTCGTATTCCCGGGGACGTTCATGCTTGAAGTGTTCAAGGGGCATATATCCAGTAAATATTACGGTATCCATGGGGAAAGCTTCCGGCCGGAAATGTGTGTTGAAGAAGTGGATGGTGAAAATAAATCCAACCGCCAGCAGAGCTTCGTCACTGTGAATGATCTGGGAAATGTTAATGAGCCAGCCTGGGAAGAACTTGGTAAAGAAGATCGGGAACCAGAGCACCAGTCCGCTGAAACCGATCACAGCTACTCCCCAGAATACAGCTATGTAGTCAAACTTCTCCCAGTAGGTCCATCTTCCGTAATCGGGTCTTGGCCCTTTTCCGAGGAACCATTTAATGGTTGCAACGAAATCACGAATGTCCTGCCTGTTGAACCAGAGGGTGTCTTTTCCAAATATAAATTTGATCATGGAAAGCCTTTTCCTCCTCTTCTCCCTTACCAGGTTAAATATGTGGAAGGCGAAATAGCCAAAGGTAATCACAGCGCCGATTCGATGTAGCACGCCGGCAGTTTGGACACCTCCAAGGAACCTGGACAGGAACTTGGCCCAATCCATGTGTGCAAACTTCAACATCATTCCGGTTACAGCCAGAAGGATGAAAGAGATGATGACGAAGATATGGGTGATCCGCTGGTTCCTGCTGAAACGCTTATAATAAAGATTGCCTGTCTCTTTAGGAGCTTCTTTCTTTTTCTTGCGTCTCTCTTTTATGGACCTTGGCAACCACATCAAGAGGTGGATTCCGAAGAAGGTAAATACTGCCAGCAAGAGTGCAGTCATAAATATATAGGCACCCCGCAATTTGGGATCGTCCTGATGCGTGGCATGACTCAGATAACCGGTAAAGCGTTTGTTGGCTCCCACATGGCATGCTCCGCAAGTTTCTACCAGGTTTTCTTCCGATGTCATGGATGCCGGGTTATCAGATTTCAAGACATTGTGAGCTCCATGACAGTCTGAGCACCTGGCACTTTCATAGTAGCCCAGCTGGTAGGCTTTGCCATGATAAGTTTGCATGTACGTTTTGGCAGTTTCTTCATGACAGGATCCACA
>JAYEOJ010000319.1:0-3062 GCA_034722835.1 Bacteroidota bacterium
CTGATTGGCCGATTTTAGCTGGTTCAGCAGTCTCTCCATGGTCTCAAAGGAGATGGAACCTTCAAAATCGATAATTGCATTTTTATTCTCCATCGGCAAGTCAAAATAAGAAAAAAAAAGCACAATGTAAGAGTAGGCACTTTAAATTGAATATATTCGTGCAGACAGATTAAATCATGAGTGAGGCCATTCTAAAAGCAATGATGCAACTCTTTGCATTGATTGTGGACATCGATGAGATTCAGGAGGTTTCGGAGAAGGAAAGGGATATTATCCGTGCCTTCCTCTCCAGGCAGCTGAATACCGAGCTGACCGCGAAGTATATGTCCATCTTCGAGAATTACCTCCATCACTATCACCATGATGCTATTGAAAAGCAGAGTTTAAAGCGGAAAAAGCGCACCTCCCTTACTGCCGTAAGGATTCTCTCCATTTGCGAACAGATTAATGAAGAACTGGAGCAGCGGCAGAAGATCTATGTGATCATACAGCTGGTGGAGTATATAGCCTATGGGATCGAAATCCGTGAAACAGAACTGGAATTCCTTCAAACTGTTGCCACCGCATTCAATATTGACGAGGAAGAGTACCAGGAAATCCTGCATTTCGTGATCTACCCCCTGCAGGAAATACCGGTGAAGGAGTCCGTTCTGCTTATCAACAATGGTCACAAAGCGCCTGTTGAAGGAGTGCACCACATCCACAATCATCACCTGGAAGGCAATATTTACTTCCTGAATATAAGCAGCGTCAATACCTATGTACTGCGATACCAGGGAAAGGAGGACCTGTTCCTGAACGGTCAGCTTATTCTGGCCGGGATCACCTATACCTTCGACCATGGTTCTTCGGTCAGGGGACAAAAGATTGATACCATCTATTACACAGATGTGGCCGGAGTATTTTCCGTGGCCTCTTTCAGTTCACGCATTAGCTTTGAGGCCAGGGACGTTGAGTTTCGTTTCAAAAACAGTACGAACGGACTGCATGGATTTAACCTGAGCGAAGAATCAGGCCGCTTGATCGGGATCATGGGTGGAAGCGGGGTAGGAAAATCAACCCTCCTCAATGTGTTGAATGGCAACCTGAAACCCCAGGAGGGGGAAATCGTGATCAATGGTTACAATCTCTATGACGAGAAAGAGCGGCAGCAATTGAAAGGTGTCATTGGTTTTATACCACAGGACGATCTCCTGCTGGAGGACCTGACGGTCAGACAAAATCTCTATTACAATGCAAAGCTTTGCCTGGATAACCTGGATGAAACCCAGCTTAACGAGGTGGTCGACCAGGTTCTGCACGATCTGGACCTTTTTGAAATAAGTGATTTCAAAGTTGGCAAGCCTCTGAACAAGGTGATCAGCGGAGGCCAGCGCAAACGGGTGAATATAGGCCTGGAACTGATCCGGGAACCTTCTGTTCTCTTTGTGGATGAGCCCACATCGGGTCTCTCATCGGTGGACTCAGAAATGGTAATGAACCTTCTGCGGGAACAGGTATTTAAGGGGAAGCTGGTCATTGTGAATATTCACCAGCCATCGTCGACCCTTTACAAGATGTTCGACCGCATCATCTTTATGGATAAGGGGGGGTATCAGATTTACTGCGGGAATCCTTCGGAAGCCGTGGTTTACTTCAAAACGAAGAGCAACCATGCCAATGCCAATGAGGATCAATGCAGCCGCTGTGGCAACGTAGATCCTGACCAGGTGCTTCAGATCATTGAAGCGAAGATTGTGAACGAACATGGAAAGTTGTCCCGAACCCGGAAAACAAGTCCGAAGGAATGGTCCGATCTCTATCAAAAAACCAGGGGTAAAACACCCTGGACAGAACCAGTGGAGGAGGAGCTTCCCGAAAATCAGTACAGTATTCCCAGTCTCCTGGAACAGACGAAGATTTTCTTTACCAGAGACCTGCTTACCAAGCTCACCAACAAACAGTATATTCTGATCACCCTGCTGGAGGCACCGCTCCTTGCTGTGATCATGGGATTTTTTACCAAGTATTTCAGCGGTACTACGGACAACCCGGCAACTTATGTATTCCGGAACAATGAGAACCTGCCGGCTTACCTGCTGATGAGCGTCATCGTATTCCTCTTTCTTGGGCTGACCATCAGTTCAGAAGAGATTATCAAGGACCGGAAGATTATACAGCGGGAGTCCTTTCTGAATCTGAGCAGGGGGAGTTATCTCCACTCCAAAATCCTGATCATGTTTGCCATTTCTGCTTTCCAGTCCCTCTCCTACGTATTGATTGGGAATCTGATCTTCGAGATCAAGGGAATGCTGCTCTCCTACTGGCTGATCCTCTTCACTACCTCCTGTTTTGCAAACCTTCTTGGATTGAATATCTCGGCCGGACTCAATTCAGTGATTACCATTTATATCCTGGTGCCCTTCCTGTTGATTCCACAGATCCTCTTCTGCGGGGTCCTGGTGAAGTATGACAAATTGCACCACAGCCTGACCAACTACGAATATGTTCCTCTGATTGGTAACTTGATGACTTCCAGGTGGGCCTATGAGGCCCTGGCCGTGGATCAGTTTAAAAAGAACAAATATGAAAGGATATTCTTCGATATAAAGCAGCAGTACAGCGCAGCCGATTACCTGGAGGCCTACCTGGTTAATATACTAAAAATTAATCTGGATGAACTGGACCAAAGTAAATCATATGGAGCTGATCCTGAAACCATTCAGGCAGACCTGCATATTTTATATGAGCAGCTGGCTGAAATGGGAAAACTGATTCCCGAGCTTGCACCCTATGAACCACGGCAATCAGATATAGAACCCTTCAGTGATTCAACTAAACTATCCATTGAAAACTACCTTATCAGGGTACAGGAGCTGGAACGTAGAATAAGGGGAGAAACCAAATTAGTGCAAACTGAAACTGACAATGCTTTAATCAACGAGCTGGGCGTAGAAGGCTACTCCACATTCCGTAACAAATATCATAATAAGAGTCTGGAAGATCTGGTTCTGAACCGGAGTGCAGGGGATAGAGTGGTTGAGAAAGAAGACCGCCTGATCAGGAAATATAAACCGGCCTAT
>JAYEOJ010000320.1:0-3055 GCA_034722835.1 Bacteroidota bacterium
AGGGAACAAAAAGAATCTTTGAAGACCGCTTCAGGGCCTTGCTGCCCTTTGCAGAAAGCAGCTGATAGAGTGTATTGAAAATATAGAAATTGATGCCTGTTCGGGAAAAGGTCTCTGCATCGGGCATCATGGTTCTCCACTTTTCCTGCATCCCCTCGGTACGCTTATCCCTGTAGGCCACAGGAGTTTCTACCAGTTCTCCATGTTCATCCAACAACACATAATCCACTCCCCATGAATCGACTCCAATACTTACAGGGTCAACATCAGATGCCTCGATGGCCTTCGATATCCCGGTTTGTATTTCCCTGACAATGCGATCCATATCCCAGGTATCGCGACCATCCTGAACCTGAATTTCGTTATTGATCCGGTGTATTTCCTCCAGTCTGATGCTGTCTCCGCTTATGGAACCAAGCATGACGCGAATGCTGCCGGCGCCCATATCCACCGCAATACAATTGAAACCTTCACTGGCTGTGTTCATCTACCACATTGGATTGGTATGCAAGATAGGAAGGAAAGAAACCCATAGAAATGGAAAAATCTCCTACTTTTGTGTACAAAACAACCAATCCCAGGATGTTCAGGTTCCATGAAATACCTCCCGAAGGGGATCCGTCCTCCAGAATACAGGAGTTCCAGGAAATTCTCCCCAGGCTTTTATGCTGCAGGTATTGGTGGATGTCCGAGTGGAAAAGCCAGCAAATGTCCTTCCCGTACTGGAGACTTTACTGGAACCGGTCGGGACGTGCCTGGGTTGTGTACAATAAAACAATTTACCTGGAGCCTGATAAGCTCATTCTGATCCCGCCCAATACCCCTTTTGCTTCTGATATTGACTATTCCGGCGTGCCATCAACCCAGCCCTATTCGCTCAAAGGCGGACGCGTGGAGAATGCTGTAATGGAGGAGGCCAGAATAGCAGATGGCACGGTACTTCATATGTTTATACACTTTACCCTGGGTTATCCTTTTGATACCATCACGCCGGATATTTTTGTTTTCGATATCACTCCAGGTCAGCAAGTCCTTATTCATTCCATCACCCGGCAACTAATATCGGGGCAGGTAAGATTTGAGCAGACAGGAAGCCTGGAGCTCTATTCCCTGATCTTTTCACTGCTTCACCAGCTTCCATCCAATGCATGGAAAAGTCAGAAACTGGACGAGCGGGTATTACAGGGAATCAGGCACATGGAACAGAACATCAGTGAAGCTGAGATCAGAAACAGTCAACTTGCAGCCATGGGAGGCATGTCTGTAAACGCCTATGCCAGATTGTTCAAGGACCAGACCGGTTACTCCCCCCGGAAATATCTCCTGAGAATGCGTGTGGAAAAAGCATGCAACCTCCTGCATCACAGTGAGCTTAGCATCGAACAGGTAGCATCGGCCTGCGGATTCTCCGATCGCTACTACTTTACCCGTATTTTTACCCAGACCATGAAGGTATCCCCGGGAGCCTATAAGAAAAACAGTATTTCCAGGTAAAAATTTTGTAGGTTTATAGATGTGTAAAAACTTCTTAATCATGCGTATAAAAGCGGATAACAACAAGCAACATCTACTGTGCTGTAGTTTGATTTTTGTATTCATCTTTACAGCCTGCTCACAACAACAATCCTATACCTCAACTTATGAAAAGTTGTTGGAATTTTCCGATGGCCTGAAGGTGATTAACACCCATGAGCATCAGCACCGACCAGATGAGTATAACCTGGATACCCTTAACTTTTATCATCTGCTTCAAAGAACCTACCTGATGGCGGATATTAATTCTGCAGGAGCTAAGGGAATCGATTTCGATGAACTGAGCCAGTTGTCCCCTGAAGAACAATGGAACACACTGGGACCATTTCTCGACTACACCCGAAATAGCAGCTATTACGATCACTTTGTCATGGGATTCAAGAAATTGTATGGATTCGATGACATCTATTTTACACAGGCCAATATTGCAGCCCTTTCTTCCCGGGTGGAACAGAATTATTCCAATTATGAGCTTTGGTTTGATTCAGCCTTCCAGAAAGCAGGATTTGAAATCATGTTCAACGATCAGTACTGGAACCCCTTTAATGTTGATATCGATACGCAGCATTTTGCACTGGTATTTCATATCAATGCCATCGTATATGATGTCTGTAACCGGCCCGCTGAAGGGGAGGCACCCCGTGGGGCATATGAATATGCTGCAAAGGATGGTATTGGAATCCAGACACTGGATGATTACCTGAATTACTGTGACTTTCTGTTTCAGCTAAACCTGTCAAAGAATGCGGTGTGTGTGAAGAACTCGATGGCATATGGCAGAAGTTTGTACTATGAAGAAGTTTCTTACGAAACAGCTGAACGATTGTATCTGAAACCTGCCTACTCCTTATCCCCGGCAGAAAGAAAGCAACTGGAGGATTTTATGTTTCACTGGGTGATTAAGAAATCCATTGAATATGATTTACCCATACAGATTCACACTGGATACCTGGCCGGAAATGGGAATTATCTTGAAAACAGTGATCCCTTGAAACTCACCAACCTGTTTATGGAATACAGGGATGCAAAGTTTGTGCTCTTCCATGGTGGATATCCCTGGACGAGCCAGTTTGTAGCCTTGGGCAAGATGTTTCCCAATGTCTACCTGGACCTGGTCTGGTTGCCCCAGATATGTCGTTCCAAAGCAATCATCACCCTGGATGAAATACTGGACTGTGTACCATATAACAAAGTATTCTGGGGAGGAGACTGTTCCTTCATCGAAGAATCCACAGGATCACTGGAGCTGGCAAAAAGGGTGATTGCTGAAACCCTTGCTCTTAGGATTGAAGAAGGCTTACTTACAGAAGATTTAGCTTATGATATCATCAGCAGCATCTTCAGGGAAAATGCCATTGAAGTTTTTAAGCTGGATTACGAATAAGACAGCAGGAGCTCTTCCGCTTCCACGGACCACAATCCGTCATGGCGGTCACAGATATCGGCCAGGTCCCTGAACAGGGGATTCTTCTCACCCAGTTTCCTGAAATCGGAGATCGCTGTTAACGGCATCTCCAGGTGA
>JAYEOJ010000321.1:0-3051 GCA_034722835.1 Bacteroidota bacterium
GTGTTAATAATAGCCACCGTATCGTCTGTCATATTGAAGGAGACTCCAATCCCGCTGAAGTTTCCCATCAGGGGTTCAGAAAAGCGCTGAAATTCACTAGCTGGGATATAGAGAGAATGCGGGTCCAGATTGTCGACCAAGGCTGGCATAACCGATTCATTCAGGTTGGTCAGGTTAACAGTATCCACGTAATCACTGAGGATATACTGGATGGCCGAAGAGATTTTATGACCTTTTGGAGTCAGCGAAAAACCCGATCCTGAATTGTTTCCGGGTCGGATGGAAAACCGTTGATTACTGATTTCGTCAGAAACAATACCCCTGATGCGGATACTTGTGATCCAGTTGCCCAGCAGGATTCCGATAATCAGCGCCACACTGATAATCAATGGCATCAAAATAATCAGTCTGTCTCTCCTGTTCTTCATGCTCCCTTCCCTTTCAAGTATGTTGTCTTTTATTCTTCAATTACCGGTAAATGAACCAGCTCAATACCTGCTCTTTCCAGGAGATCAAGGCCATCGGTAATCCTGTATTTTTCCTGGTATACCACCCTGATGATTCCCGATTGGATGATCAGCTTCGAGCACTCCATGCAGGGCGAGGTTGTGATATAGAGTGTTGATCCATCACTGCTGTTGTTGGATTTGGCCACCTTGGTAATGGCATTGGCCTCGGCATGCAGTACATAGGACTTGGTTGTATCATGATTATCTTCACACTCATTTTCAAAGCCTGAAGGGGTCCCGTTGTACCCGTCCGAAATGATCATCTTGTCTTTTACAAGCAGCGCCCCCACCTTTCTTCGAATGCAATAGGAATTTGATGCCCAGATCCTGGCCATTTTTAAATAGCGCTTATCTATGGCCAGCTGCTTCTCTTCGGTGATTGTGGTTTGCTCTGGCATCATTTGAGGATTGTGCCCAGGGCCGGGATCGAACCGGCACGATATTGCTATCACTGGTGTTTGAGACCAGCGCGTCTACCAATTCCGCCACCTGGGCTAAGGTGTTTCTAATTATTTTAAGAACTATAACAATCTACAGTGACTTTCTTTCTTAACCTGGGTGGCGGAATTGGCCCGCCTCCCCTGCAACCAGGCTCCTGCTTAAAAACCTCCACTGGAGGTTTTCTTAACAGCAGGCCCCCCTGGGCATTCTGTGTTTTACTTTTGCAAGAACTCCGCTAAAAAGCGGAGCGAAGTTAATGCTTTTCAAGATAATTGCCAAGCCTGCCCAGATTCTGTGGGATCATGTTCTTAAATATCTTTTATGAAACGATCCATTGCTAAATTTGTTGGTCTAAAATCACCAGAAAACAAAAATAGCATGAAAAAGGAGTATAATGAGCAGGTAGAACAGGTTTTGAACCGTTTGGGAATCAAAGAGGTAAATCCGGGTGCCACAACAGGTTATACCTGGCTTGATACAAAGGGAGCTGTTACATCTTCGGTTTCACCCATAGATGGGGAGGTCATTGCGAAGGTCAGCAACGCCACCACTGAAGATTATGAGTCGGTTATCAGAAAAGCAGAAGAAGCTTTTTCTGTTTGGAAATCAATTCCGGCACCCAACAGGGGAGAGGTAGTCAGGCAGATTGGCCTGGCCTTGCGTGAATCAAAAGAAGACCTGGGTTTTCTGGTGACCCTGGAAATGGGAAAGATCTACCAGGAAGGTCTGGGCGAAGTCCAGGAGATGATAGATATTTGCGATTTTGCAGTGGGACAGTCCCGCCAGTTGTATGGCTTTACCATGCAAAGCGAGCGTCCACAGCACCGCATGTATGACCAGTACCACCCCCTGGGAATCGTTGGACTGGTGACCGCATTTAATTTTCCTGTGGCTGTGTGGGCCTGGAACGCCATGATTGCGGCTATCGCAGGAGATGTGGTGGTCTGGAAACCCAGTTCAAAAACTCCGCTTACAGCTATTGCCATCCAGAATATCATTAGTAAAGTATTGAAAGACAATGGAGTACCTGAAGGTGTGTTTAACCTTGTGGTTGCCAAATCATCAGTGATGGGTGATAACTTTGCAGCCGACGGCAGGATTCCTCTTTTTTCAGTTACAGGATCAACAAAAGTGGGAAAACATATCTCCGGGATTGTTGGAGAACGCCTGGGAAGTGCCATCATGGAACTGGGCGGTAACAATGCCCTGATCGTTTCGGAGCATGCGGATCTGGATCTGGCCATTCCGGCCATTGTATTTGGTGCAGTTGGAACAGCCGGACAGCGTTGCACCTCTACACGTCGTGTTATTATTCATGAATCTGTCTATGAAGAGGTGAAGGCAAGACTTGTAAAAGCCTATCAGCAGGTAAGTACGCGAATCGGGAATCCCCTGGATGAAAATGTGCTGGTTGGACCGGTTGTGGACCCGCTTGCAGTGGAACTTTTTACCGATGCGATCAATAATGTGAAGCAGGAGGGCGGGACCATCCTCTTTGGAGGTGAAGTTCTGGAAGGTGATGATTATCAGGCTGGGACTTATGTGGTTCCTGCTCTGGCCGAAGTCCAGAATAACTATCAGATTGTGCAGGATGAGACCTTTGCTCCTCTGCTCTATCTCATCAAATACAATACCATTGACGAGGCCATTTCCCTGAATAACGATGTTCCACAGGGGCTTTCCTCGGCCATCTTTACACTGAATCTGAGAGAGGCAGAACAGTTTCTGTCAGGTGTAGGATCCGATTGTGGAATTGCCAATGTGAATATTGGTACTTCTGGTGCGGAAATAGGTGGAGCATTTGGGGGTGAGAAGGAAACCGGCGGTGGTCGTGAATCGGGCTCCGATGCATGGAAAGCCTACATGCGCAGGCAAACCAATACCATCAACTACGGAACCGACCTGCCCCTTGCCCAGGGCATCAAGTTTGATCTGTAAGGGCAGTATCAGTCGTCAATTAGAGACGGCTTCTAACTTTGGCTGATGGATAGTTTTCCCGGAGTTAGGTGTGGTTGCCAGGATGTCCCTTTCATTAAAAACAGGATGTAACAGCCTGGTTACATTTTCTCATTATGTTACTTTTCGTCTCTTCCAAAATCAT
>JAYEOJ010000322.1:0-11939 GCA_034722835.1 Bacteroidota bacterium
CATTTATCTCCGGAAGATCTTCCGGTTTTGCGATCCTGATCTCCATAGCCCAAAGTTAAAAAAGAGTTAGACTCATGGTATACGTTAAACCTTTTTCCCTGTTCCGTGTCTAAATGCTATCTTTGCGCAAATTTTTGACTTTTAATCACAGATAATGAGAAAAATAGACAGGAGAATTGTCATCGTCGTCAGCGTATTAATTATCCTGCTGGTGGCTTATGGTTTAATGCGCTTTCTGATTGCACAGAAAGAAGCTCCCCCGGTACGCCGTTCCATGGAAGCTCGCAGGTACGTAAGAGTAGAACCTGTGAAATACAGCCGGATAGCATCGGAAGTCTCAGAAAAGGGAAGGCTAAGTTCCATTGCCGAGATTGATATTGTAGCTGAAGCCTCTGGAAAAATCCAATCCGGTGCGGTAGTCCTGAAAAAGGGATCTAAATTTTCCAAAGGAGATGTGCTCTTTGAGGTCTATCCCGACGAAGCCATTCTGTCGCTCAAAGCCCGCAAGAGTCAGTATCAGAATACCCTGGCAGGGATCATTCCGGACCTGGTAATTGATTTTCCGGAAGCAGAAGAAGCCTTCACCGCATTTTTCTCATCCATCGAGGTAGATAAAGCCCTCCCCCCGATGCCGGAGATTCAGGATGATAAGTTGAAAATTTTCCTGGCAAGCAGGAATGTGATCAGTGAGTATTACAGCATTCAGCGCGATGAACTTCAGCTCAGGCGGCGAACCGTTCTGGCCCCTTTTAACGGGACCTACAGGGAAGTTTATATGGAGCTCGGTGCTTACACCAATACGGGAGGGAGAGTTGCCAGGGCTATTCAGACCGATCACCTGGAAATGGAAGCGGCCCTGGTACGCGAAGAAGCCGCCTGGGTCAATGTGGGAGACCCGGTGCAGGTCGTATCGGAATCCAGATCCCTGAGCTGGAAGGGAACGGTCATTCGGAAGGGTCAGTTTGTGGATGAAAACACCCAGTCACAAACGATTTTTATTCGCATCAAACCCGAAAGTAAACAGACATTGCTGGCAGGAGAGTACCTGACGGCCGTTTTCCCTGTACGGCCCATAAAAGATGTGATGGAAATCCCCAGGAATGCTGTATTCAACTCCAACGAAGTCTTTGTAGTCCGACAGGGAAGACTTGCCAAAGAAAAGATAGAAGTGATCAAAGAAAACGATCGAACCCTCATATTTAAAGGAATTCCGGAAGGAGACACCATTGTGGTACAACAGCTGATCAATGTTTCTGAAGGAACCGTGGTCCAGACCGATAAAGACGCTGCTATGACACCCGAAAGGGGTGCCGGAGCAGCCGGACAGGGCCCGAAAGCTGCAAAAGAAGGGAAAAAGGATAATCGCTAACAAAGCCGGATTATGAGGAAGATAGTTGAAAGATTTGTAGAATACCCGGTATACGCCAATATCATCATTGCCATTGCCGTGCTTGCAGGGGTCTACAGCATGACCAATATGAAAAAGGCCTTTTTCCCGGAAACAGAAAGCCGTTATCTTACTGTATCTGTATTTTATCCGGGTGCCTCTCCGGTGGAAATGGAGGAAGGGGTTACTTCACGGATTGAAGAAGCCATCCGGGGACTGGTAGGAATCAAGGAGATCACATCCACATCGGTGGAAAACATGGCCTCGGTATCCATTGAGACCACCGGTGAATATCCCATTAATGAGGTCTTGCAGGAGGTAAAGAATGCCGTGGACGGGATTTCCTCTCTTCCTTCGGCTGCAGAAAGGCCCATTGTTTCAAAACGCCGGTCCATGGCCGGAGCCGTCCGAATGGAGCTGGTTCCGTTGGATGGGCAAGATATGGACCTGATGACCCTGAAGGAACATGCCCAACGGGTGGAAGAAGACTTTTTCAATTCCGGGGTCATGAGTCAGGTTTCCATCTCGGGTTTTCCCAGTCCGGAAATCTCCGTAGAGATTAAGGAAGAGGAGTTGCTTCGCTACAACATCACCTTCAGCGAAATTGTCAGGTCCATTCAGAACAACAACCGGGATGTCTCAGGAGGTGAGATCAAATCGGAAGATGAAGAATTTCTGATCCGCCTGCGCTCGCGAAGTGCCAAGCCCGATAAGATTGGCAATATTGTCCTCAGGGGACAGACCGACGGAAGCTATATACGCATCCGGGATGTGGCCGAAGTGAAGGTTAAATTTGCCGACTCACCGAACCGCCAGTGGACCAACGGTAAACCTTCTGTTTCCATTCGTGTGGATAAACTGCCCGAAGAGGATCTGGACGAGATCACCAAATATGTACGGAGTTATATTAAAGAGTTCAATGCACGGAACCTGGGAGTGGAGATCATTGTATCCAGGGCTTTTCTGGATATTCTGAAAAGCAGACTGGATCTGCTCAGGCGAAACGGTCTTATGGGTTTTGTACTGGTCATCATTGCGCTATCCATGTTCCTGAGCTTCCGGCTCTCCCTGTGGGTATCTGTTGGCATACCCATCTCTTTTCTGGGCATGTTTATTATAGCAAATTTTGTGGGTATCACCATTAACCTGCAATCCCTGTTCGGGATGATACTGGTAATTGGTATCCTGGTGGATGATGGCATTGTCATTGCTGAAAATATCTACCTGCATTTTGAAAAAGGCAAAGGACCCATGCATGCTGCTGTGGACGGGACCATGGAGGTGATGCCTGCAGTTGTGACCTCCGTCACAACCACCATTGTGGCTTTCTCACCATTGCTCTTCCTGGCAGGAACACGTATGGAGATGATGATGCATGTGGCTGTGGTGGTGATCGCCTCTCTGGCATTCTCGCTGTTTGAGGCCTTCCTGGTGCTGCCCGCCCATCTGGGAAGCGACTGGGTCTTGAACCGGAAAAAGCTGGAGGCCAAACAAACCGGACTTGCAAAATACTTTGATCGTTTTATTGTCTGGTTACGTGAACGCGTTTACCATTATTTCCTCAACTGGCTGGTCAAATGGCGTTACATTGCCCTTAGCTTTCCCATTGCCCTGGTCTTGATAACTGTGGGGCTTTTTGCCGGAGGGCATATCCGTAACACCTTCTTTCCCATGGTCGATTTTGACAACTTTACCCTGAATGTGGCTTTTACCCCGGGAGATGGAGAGAAGCAAACCCTTGAATTCCTGAATAAATTTGAAAAGACCATATGGGAAGTCAGTGATGAAATCACCGAGGAACTGGGGCTGGATGTGCCCATTATTGAACGCACCAGCAAACGTCTGGGCAGCGCGTTCAGCGGGCAGGAACGTGGAG
This sequence comes from Bacteroidota bacterium, assembly GCA_034722835.1. Lineage (GTDB taxonomy): Bacteria > Bacteroidota > Bacteroidia > Bacteroidales. The sequence continues at coordinate 3,264 of JAYEOJ010000322.1, forward strand.
CCCATGCGGGCAGCATCACTGTGTACCCCATAGACCTGGAAGGGTATGATATTTCAGGCAGGGAGATTTCCACGCGGATGAGCCGGAAAATAGGGAAGGTTCCTGAGGCCCGGAAGTTTACAGTAGGTGGAAGGAATCGTTGGGGAGCACCCGTATCCATCGGACTGATGTCCAAGAACCTGGATGAACTGGAAGAGGCCAAGGATTTTATGATTGCCCGCCTTAACGAAATGCCTCAGCTCAAAGATGTGAACGAGAACATTGCACTGGGAAAACAGGAGATCCGGCTCGACCTGAAACCAAAGGCCTATTTCCTGGGCCTTGATGAAGCTTCGATTGCCAGTCAGGTCAGACAGGGTTTCTACGGTGCCCAGGCACAGCGCCTTCAGGTGGGACGCGATGAGCTAAGGGTGTGGGTTCGTTATCCCAAATCGGACCGAACCACCCTTGGCCAGATGGAAAAAATGAAGATCAAGACACCGCAGGGGATCTATCCCCTGTCTGAGCTTGCCGACTACCATATGGAAAGAGGGCCGGTGGCCATCAACCGTTTTAATAGCTCCAGGGAGATACGCGTGGAGGCCGAAACGGTGGACCCGCTTGCTTCTGTACCCGAGATTCTGGATCAGGTAGAACTGGAAATCATCCCTGAACTGATGTCCCAGTTTGCCGGCATTCGTTATGTATATCAGGGACAGCAGAAGTACAGCAGCGAGGCCATGGGACAGGCTGGACACTATTACCTCATTGCCTTCGTTCTGATCTTTATGATCCTGGTCCTGCATTTCCGCAGTGTGCCCAAAGCTTTTATCATCATATTGATGATTCCTATCTCTTTGCTGGGAGTAGCCTGGGGACATGGCTTACACGGACAGCCCCTGTCTATCATGAGCCTCTGGGGGGCAGTAGCCCTCACGGGAGTCATTATCAATGACGCCATTGTATTCTATGCCAAATTCGACGGGCTCCTGGTGGAAGGTTGGAAGGTCCCGGATGCAGTGAAGGAGGCTGGTAAGATCAGGCTCAGACCCATTATCCTGACTTCCCTGACCACATCCATCGGCCTGTTCCCCATGCTTTTTGAAAAGAGCATGCAGGCGCAGTTCCTGATCCCCATGGCTATTAGTCTGGCCTACGGGGTAGCCCTGGGAACCATATTTATCCTCATTTTCTTCCCTGTGCTGATCATGTTGCTGAACGATGCCCGGGTTTATACCAGGTACCTCTGGACCGGGGTGAAGCCCAGTAAGGAAGAAGTGGAAACCGCCTGGATTCAGCAACAACGAAAGCTTCGATTTGAAAAAAACCGGGGCAAATACAAACCCACTCTTGAAAAAGATTAATTATGTTATTTAAAAAATGCTTTACATATCTCCTGACCGCCGTATTGCTATCTGCTCCGCTAAGCGCCCAGGATCCGCTGACTCTTTCTTCTGCGCTGGAAAATGCACTGGAGAATAACTACGGGCTGATTATCTCACGGGCCAGTCTGGATATCGCAGAGATCTATAACAATTGGGGTACTGCCGGCCGTTATCCTACCATTGGTTTTGATGCCTCCGATAACAACAACTATGAACTGAACAGCAGGGAATATACCAACCGGCTCTCTGCAGGTATTGGGCTGAACTGGGTACTGTTTGATGGATTCCGGGTCAATTTTACCAAGTCAAGGCTGGAGAACCTGGAAGAACTCTCGTCGGGTCAACTGGCAGTGCAGGTGGAAACTACCATTGAAGATATCATCCTGGTCTATTACAGTGTGCTTTTACAGAAAGAGCAGCTCAAAGTTCTTGAAACTGTAATGCAGCTCTCCGATGACCGCTACCAGTATGAGCTTAAAAAGCAAAGCCTGGGTGGATCGGTTACGTACAATGTCCTCCAGGCACAGAATGTCTACCTCACCGACAAGGCCAATTATATGAATCAGGAGATGTTGGTACGCAATACAACCAGGAATCTCAACTTTATGATGGGGATTGAACCATCTCAAACCTGGGAGTTCGTAGAATCCTTTGAGCCGGATACGTCGGATTTTATCCTGGCCGATCTGCTATCGAAAATGAAAGCGGACAACCAGGCCCTGAAAAATCAGTATACCGGCCTTCTATTGAACGAGAATGAAACTTCCCTTCAAAAATCGGCCTACTATCCATCTGTTTCACTTGGAGCCGGAATGGACTATGGTCATACCTGGGCCTACTCCGGAGGAAGCCAGAGCTTTAACAGTGAAAGCTTGACTCCCTATGGCAATGTGCGTCTCTCCTTCGATATCTATAGTGCAGGGGTAAGAAAAAGGGGCGTCGAGATTGCAAGGATCAACGAGGAGGTGGCCAAGGTGGAAATCGACCAGATGGAACATGCATTGACCAATGAACTCTTTAATCTTTTCGATTACCACGAGGTCAGGTTAGAATTGCTGAATGTGGCCAATGAGAATCTGGAAGCGGCGGAGTTGAACATGTCTATTTCCGAGGATAAATACCGGTCCGGCGTGATCAATTCTTTTAACTACAGGGATATTCAGCTCATATATCTTAGCGCTTCCTACCAGCGTTTGCAGGCTGTGTATAACCTGATCGGTTCCAAAGCAGGGCTCACCAGAATTACCGGTGGATTCCTGGGATACGCTGAGGAATAAACAGATATCAATTGTACGTAAACGGACAGTCCCTGTCCGGTTCAGGTCAAAACACCTTGTTCTACCTACAAGGTCGGTTTTTCTAATAGGTTGATTTTCAGGGATTTCAATTGAATGGTAAGGCGTTTGTGGCTCGATTGGTGCCATATTCACCATAACTTAACTACATGCTCCGACATTTACTTACCATTGCTACCAGGAACATCCTGAAGCATTTCAATTATTCCATACTGAATATCGTTGGCCTGGCCGTCGGTATTTCCAGTTTCCTGTTTATTCTGATTTATGTTTCAGACGAACTGAAGTATGACCGGTTTCATGAGAATCATAAACAGATCTATCGCTTGAATCGCCTGTATGACTCCAACGACATTCATGAGGATGCTGCCACCATGTCTTTTCCCTTTGGCCCTGCCCTTGCCGAGGACTATCCGGACATGATCAAGTCCATGGTCCGCTTCTTCGATTTCCAGGTATCCGAAATGCTGTTTGAATACAGGGAGGATAGTACCAAGGTGCTACAATTTAATGAGGAGTGGTTCTACATGGCCGACTCCAATGTATTTCAGATGTTTACCTTTCCTCTACTGGAAGGAGATCCTGCAACTGCCCTCGATGAGCCCAACACCATTGTTCTTTCAGAAAGTACTGCCAGAAAGTATTTTGGAAATGCGTTGGCCCTGGGAAAAATCCTCCGGATGGAGGAACAAATTGAGTTTGAAGTGACCGGGGTAATGAAAGACCTGCCGAACCAGTCCCACTTTAAGATTGATATGCTTGCATCCCTTTCCACTTTCAGGGCCATGCAAAGGGGACAGTTTCCCCAGACCTGGATCTGGAATCCCTGCTGGACCTATGTGCAACTTCATGAAAACATCACCCAGGAACAGCTGGAAGCACAATTACCTGATTTTCACCAGAGGCAGTATGCCGATTTCAAGGATCAGAAAATCAAACTTTATTTGCAGCCCCTGGCTGATATACATCTGAATTCGCATCATGAATATGAGATGCACCCCAATGGAAATCTGAGCTACATCCGCATTCTTGCTACCATTGGACTTTTTGTCCTGATCCTGGCCTGCATCAACTTTATGAACCTGGCCACTGCCAGCTCATCCGGTCGTGGAAGAGAGATTGGAATGAAGAAAGTTGCAGGAGCCAGAAAAAGGCAACTCCGTATGCAATTCCTGGGAGAATCTTTGATTATCACATTTTTTGCACTCTTGTTTTCGGCCATCCTTGTGGAACTCTTGCTCCCTGCTTTTAATAATTTTACCGGAAAATCCATCGACCCGGGGATTGTAATTCATCCAGTCAGCCTGGTCGTGGGCCTTGTGTTGTTACTGGTGGTGGGATTCCTTTCCGGATCCTATCCCGCATTTTTTCTTTCACGCCTCGATACCAGTCACCTGAAAGGGACCCTTTCCCCCGGAGCTGGAAAAGGCCTGGCCCGGAAGCTCTTGGTGGTAGTACAGTTCCTGATATCTGTGGCCCTGATCATCGTCACCATCACAGCCTATTTACAATTGAATTTCCTGCGGAAAGCCGATCTTGGATTTGACCGTGACCAGGTGATCCTGGTTCCTACAAAATTTAATACAGCCCTTCATTTCAAACGGTTTTCCGATGAACTGAAAAAGCACAATCAGATTTTGTCCGTAACTGGTATGGAAGACATTCTGGGCGCCAACCACAATACCCGTTCTGTTGTCGTTGAAGGCATGTTTGATGACCAGCCCTTCTGGTATCCCGCCTTTCTGGTCAGATATGATTTTATCGAAACCTTCAATATCCCTGTGGTGGAAGGAAGGGCCTTTTCGCGTGATTTTCCATCAGACACTTCAGAGGCAATCATGATTAACGAAAGCATGGTGAAACATCTTGGCTGGACCAATGAGGAAGCCATTGGCAAAGCAATCCGTATGGATGGAAACGAAAGAGTAATCGGCGTTTTTGCTGATTTCAATGCTCTTTCGCTGCATAAACCAGCGGAAAATTTCATCCTTGATATGCTGGAAAACCCATTCGGCGCTGCCGCCCTGACCCGTTATATGGCCGTTAAAGTGAACACTAACAATTACAGCGAGGTGCTGGACTACATGCAAACTGTCTGGGAGGACATCGCACCCACCAGGCCCTTCGAATACACCTTCCTGGATGAAGAACTGAAAGCCCTTTATAAAGATGAAAGCAGTTTTTCCAAGCTCTCTATCATACTAACCATCCTGGCCATAGTAATTGCCTGTCTGGGAATCATTGGCCTGACTTCTTTTATGGTGGAAAGAAAGACAAAGGAAATCAGTGTAAGGCGGGTACATGGTGCAACTATAGCCAATGTCAATACCTTATTATCCAGGGAATTTCTATGGCTTATATTAATTGCTAATTTAATCAGCTGGCCTCTGGCTTACATGGTGATTAGAAGTTGGCTTGAAAACTTCAGCAAACACATAGATATGCAATGGTACCTCTTCCTGGTCTCAGCAATGGTCACTGTTGTTATTACGGTAAGCATCACTTCCATTCATGCCTATCGCGCCTCCAGGATGAATCCGGCCGATACCCTTAAATATGAGTAGCCCTTGACTTGGCTGTTAAAGTATCATAACTTGTATGATCAGAACCCCCTAAATCCTGATCATGACAAAAATCCGAAACATATTGTTTCCCTTTTGCTTCACCCTTGCAGGAATTCTTTGCGGATGCAGTAACTCTGGGACCCTGCAAGTGGATACCATCGAGATTACAGGGGTTTCCTGGGCCTGCAATGTGAATACTTCCTATGCTGTATTTGGTTCTTCCACCGAAACAGAAGAACAACTGGAAGTTGTGCTGCCTGTCTCTGAAGGAGACCTTCTGTATATGCTCCGGGATGATTTTCAGTTTTATTACAGATACAATCCTGAACATGGCCCCCGGCTTTCTGTCACATTCGACACCCTTCAAATGCTTAGTGTAAGTCTGAACGAAAAACTGAATTATATTGAACTTACCGAATCTTCTTCATTGGAATCCTTCAGCATGCTGACTGATGCGGAGGTAAAGCAGCTATCGACCATCTATATTGACGAGCCTGTTTCAAATGATCTTCTTCTCACATTGAAACAACATGAAACAGCACTCGCCGGAAAGGGTCTTGTACTCGACGGCAGCCCGGAGCCGGAGAATATCAAAGAATTACTCTCCATTTGCCGGCCAGAAATGCTTGTGACATTTAATTGGCAGAGCCTTCCTGAGCCTGAGGAGAGCAGTTGTCTCTTAAATCTTGAACTCCTCTGGATAGAAGGCAAGGTTTCTGCACTGGCTAAAGTGGCCAGCTGCTGTGGAAACCTGGAATCACTCATTATTGCCGGTTGGGAACCTGAGCCGGGGGAGTTGCTTCCATTATCTGATTTAAACAATCTGCGAAGCCTCACCCTTGCAGAATCCGAACTGGTTTCCCTATCGGGAATTGAATTCCCCGAATCACTTCGGAACCTGTACCTGGTCAGTTGTGATACCCTTTCAGATATTAATGCCCTCGGCAATCTTCCGGATCTGAATCGACTGGGACTGTCACTTTGCAGCCAGGTGAAGGATGTGGAACAGATTTACGAGATAAACAACCTTCAAAGCCTGGCCTTTCCACCAAATATATCTCACAACGACTTCCGGCAGCTGACAGAGCGCTTTCCTCAACTGGAAATGCTTGAGTTGATTGGCTGTACGGAAATTGTGAACCTGGCTCCCCTGCAGGCTCTGTCAGAACTCAATACCCTGGTGCTTCAACTTGAGATAGAACAATTGACCATGCTTGATTCTCTCAAACAACTGAAAACACTTATACTAACAGATGAGGTGTTTGGAGACAATCCGGAATGGATCAAAGAGTTACGTGAATCACTTCCAACGACAACAATTGTCCCGGGAAGTGGACTTTGCCTGGGTTCTGGCTGGCTCCTGCTGCTGTTGCCTTTTGTCCTGGTATTCCGTTACTTAATCCGAACCAAAAAATAAGTTGTGCCCGAGGCCAAGCGCACAATTTCTGACCGAATCAGGGACCATCCCGGACGAATCAGGGATGTATTTCTCTCGTTTCTGGGCATCCTGTTGTTTGCCGGATTCATTCACCATCCCTTTCCGTATAAACTAATTGCCATCGGAGGACTTGCGGTCACCGCGGCGGTAATTGGATTTTCCACCAGGGACATGACGCTCCTGGAGGCCTTTGGCATCGGGCAGCTAAACCGTAGGATTCTCCTGTATACTATTATAGCCATTGGCCTTGGCATACTCCTGGGTACTCTAACCCGTAACAGGTTTGAAATGACTTTATTGCCTGCCGGTTTCACAGGGGTGGCTTTTGTGGCCCCGCTGGTGGGCTCAGTTGAAGAGCTGGTTTTCAGGGGCTACATCCAGGGTCACCTGCGTCCCGCGGGGAAGGGCCTGTCCATTGTAACTGGATCAACAACTCATACCTGCTATAAACTGCTGGTGATCCTGAGCCTTGCCACCCCCCTGCAGTTTGATTTTTTTTTCCTGATCCTGTGGACCTTTGTGGGAGGGCTCCTTTTCGGAATCCTGCGGGAACTGTCCGGCAGTACCTTTCCTCCTGTGATTGCACATGCCGTTTTTGATGTCGTATTGTATGGGACCATGCTAACAGCACCGGTTTGGGTATGGAGTTAGTTTTTTTCAAACTATAAGTATATTTAGGACATGAGAAATTTGTTACACATAACCTTATGTCTGGCATTGAGCGGACTTATCGCTTGCAGCCAGGAAGCCGAACAGATGATTATGACCGTTAATGGTTCCATCCCCGCTTCGGAATTGGGTCTGGTTCTGACACATGAACATGTGCTGGTGGATTTTATTGGAGCCGACAGCACTGGTTATCACCGATGGGACAAGCAGGAAGTGGTGAAAAAAGTATTGCCCTTCCTGGCTGAAATCCAGGAATTCAAAGTTACAACACTGGTTGAGTGCACTCCGGCTTACCTGGGCAGGGACCCCTGGATATTAAAAGAACTATCCAGGGAGGCGGGTATGCACCTGATCACCAACACCGGTTATTACGGTGCTCACAGCAACCGTTTTATCCCTGAACATATTTCCAATATGAGTGCCAGGGAAATATCCGGGATCTGGGTGGATGAGTTTGAGAACGGGATAGAAGGGAGCGGTGTCAAACCAGGATTTATTAAGATTGGAGTTGACGGAAGTGATACCCTTTCAACGGAGCATGTAAAAATCATTACAGCAGCGGCCCTAACCCATCAACAAACCGGGCTTGTAATTGCCTCTCACACCGGGCCTGATGGCCCGGCTTTCGAACAGATCTCCGTACTTCAGTCACATGATATCGATCCTTCCTGTTTTATCTGGGTGCATGCTCAGCGCGGAAGCCTGGAAGGGAACATCCGTGCAGCGAAGATGGGTGCCTGGATTTCATTGGATAATATTAACCTGAACATTGAGAAGGGGAATGATTACGATGTACAGTGGTACGCCGACCGCATCCGCGAACTGAAAAATGCCGGATACCTGAACCGGGTACTGATTTCACATGATGCGGGATGGTATAAACCGGAGGAAGCTGACGGGGGAGCTTTCCGGGGATTTGCAGGCATCTTCACGGCCCTGATCCCTGCCCTTGAGCACTTGGGATTTTCTTCAGAAGATATTCATTTTTTACTGGAGGTAAATCCACGTAATGCCTTCTTTTTAAGAAATTAAAATTATTCCGGGCATTCTCCTCTGCTTAAGGAGACACAGTAAATTACACTCTCAATCTCATCACTCAGGTGTACATTATTTATGATGATATTATCGTGAACCTTAAGGATCACCGGTGCAAAATTGATAATTCCTTCAATTCCATATTGCACCAGTTGATCACATACACTCTGGGCGGCTATATATGGCACAGCGATAATTGCTGTTCGCACAGTGAAGCGATCAATGATCTCCTTCATCCGTTCCATGGTATACACCGGTATTTCCGACCGGACCCGCTGTTTGGATGGATCAATATCAAAGGTGGCCACAAT
>JAYEOJ010000323.1:0-6457 GCA_034722835.1 Bacteroidota bacterium
AATGAAGTGAAGGTAACCGTTACCATGGCTATAATAATGGCCAGTAATGCAGCCATAATAAATAATATAGGCTGGAATCCAACATTGTAGGGGAAATCCCTCAGCCAGTCCTGCATCATAAAGTAGGCCACCGGCATGGCAATCAGAATGGATATGCCCACAGCATAGCCCACACTTTTAGAGATGACCGTAATCACATTGCCTTCGGTGGCTCCCATCACTTTTCGGATGCCGATCTCCCGGATGCGCTTTTGGGAATTGTATAGAGTTAGACCGAAAAGACCCAGGGAAGCTATAAAAATGGCCAGGATGGAGAAAATCATGGTCACTGCTCCTGTCTTCTTCTCCTCGGCATAATACGAATCGAGCTCCTCATCCAGGAAGAAATACTGAAAAGGCTGATCTGCTGTAAACGCTTTCCAGGACTTATCCATATGTGCCAGTCCGGCTTCGATATTTTCCTTTCCGGCTGCCAGTCTCACCGTCAGGTACCCGGACCATCCCCAGTCACGGGGTTTCAGGATGGCTATCTGTGCACCGACTTCATGCTTCAGGCTCAGAAAATGGTAATCTTCCATCACGCCGATAATCCGCAATTCCGTGCCTTCTCCATCCAGTCCGAAGTCCCCATGCAGTATCGCTTGCTCCATCGGGTCCTCCAGGTTATACTTCCTTACGGCGGCTGCATTTACAAGGCAAGCCGTGGAATCACTGGAGAACTCCTCTGAAAAGTAACGGCTATCTGGAGTTTCCAGTCCAAAACGATAAGTGTTCATGAAATCCTCATCGGTCCAGAAGGTATGAAACAAGACTGATTCCTCCGGCGGTCTGCCCTTGATCCCGTAAGCATTGTTATTATTAGGTGCTCCCAGGTAGGCTGTGGAGTTGGTGGCCGACAGGATCGAAGAGTGTGTCAGCAATTCCCTTTTAAAGGTCTGAATATCGTGGCCATCCCCCAGTGGATGGATCCGCTCCATAACCACCAGTTGTTCCTTGTCAAAGCCCAGGTCCTTATTGGTCATATACTTGAATTGCCAGTAGATCACCAGGGTTCCGGCAATGATAATAATGGAAATGGAAAACTGTATGATTACCAGGGCATTTCGCAGTACGGTGGTGCCGTTTTTGGTGCTGGCATTTCCCTTCAGGGCAAATATGGGTTTGAAAGAAGCCAGTACAAAGGAAGGATAGCTTCCGCTAAGTAAACCCACCAGGATGGCCAGAAGAATAAAGGAGGGGATCATATACCACTTGAAGATATCCCCGTGAACCAGGTTCAGACCCACCATATTGTTAAAGGGAGTCAACAACACGCTCACCAGTACCAGGGAGATCACCAGGGAGATCAGGCTCAGAAAGACACTCTCAAAGAGAAACTGTCGTACCAGGAGTTTGCGATCAGAACCCACTACTTTTCTCAGGCTAACTTCTTTGGCCCGGCTTAATGAACGGGCTGTACTCAGGTTCATAAAGTTAATGGAGGCAATGACCAGCACAAAGCAGGCAATCACACCAAATATAATCAGGTAGGTGCGGTTTCCGTTGGGACGGTAGCCGATATCACTGGGTACCTCGATATCCGCATTCAGGTGAATATCCAGCAAAGGCTGCGGATGGTATCCATATTTTGCCCCCGAGGCAAAGAACTCCTCCGGACTGACCCCCATGAACTGCTCCAGTTCGGTGCTTATGTTTGCAATGGTTGTTGCCTGCAGCTTCTCATCCAGCAGATCCGGATCCGCTCCCGGCCTTACCAGCAGGTAGGCCTGCATGTGGTTATTGAACCAGGAGGTGCGCCTGCTTGATTCATACGTGCTGTAGGAACATATAAAATCGTAGTCGAAATGAGATGTCCGTGGAGCCTCTTCCACCACGCCGGTCACCCGATACAGGGTGGAATCGTTATTCATGGCAATGGATTTCCCTATGGGATCCCCATCGGGAAAGTACTGTAAGGCTTTCGATTCGGAAAGCAGAATGGTATTCGGTTCGTCCAGACAAGTATTGGGATCTCCTGTTATGAGCTTAATGCTAAACACCTCAAAGAAAGTGGAATCGGCATACAGTAGCTGGTTTTCAAGATATTTGTTGTCCGGATCGGACCACATCAGCCTGTTGTTGGCCCAGTCGAAACGACAGAAGTTCTCAACTTCCGGGATTTCCTCCTTGAAAGTGGGGGCGACTATGGGACTGACCCAGGCGCCTGTAAATTCCTCCCCGGCCATTTTTCCTTCCAGGTAGAGCCGGTATATATCGGCTGAACGCTCATTAAAGCGATCGTAGCTGGTTTCACTGATAATATATAATATGATAAATATGGCACTGGCCAGCCCAATTGCCAGCCCGGCTATATTAATCGCATTAAAAGCTTTGTTTTTGCTCAGGCTGCGTACGGTAACTCGAATAAAATTTTTCCACATTTGGTTCTATGTTTGATTGGTAATTCCAGAAACTGTGCCACATATTGTATTCATCTGTATATCTGGTATCTACATTATTTTTTATTGTTTGTAAAAGTACGGTTTCGTACAGGTGTGTACGGTTTCGTACATTGTGTACTTAAACCCTTTTGTCCTATCTTGTGTTATCAGTAAGACGAACACTCATTAATTATGTTACTATGAAGCATCAAACCGTATCCCGCCGTGAATTTGTAAAGCTCTCCGCTGCTGCAGCAGCCGGACTTACCATACTGCCAGGATTCCGTTTCGGACTGGATCAGCTTCCTGCTCCCATGAAACGGAGTTTTGGGAAAATCCCCTTTGAGGTGACCACCCTGGGAATGGGCGGACAGGCTTCCCTGCAGTGGACTCCTGCGGACGTGGATCCGGTGCCCATTATTCTAAAAGCCTTTAAGATGGGTATCAATTACTTTGATACGTCCAACCTGTATGCCAAAAGTCAGCTGCATTTCGGGAAGGCATTCCGGAAGCTGAACCTGATTCCCGGCGAAGCAGGATATGATAAGAAACTGAGGGAATCCATCTTCCTCACCACCAAAACCCATCAACGATGGGGAAAACCGGGCTTCCCGGAGCTGGAGAATGTAAACAACTGGTCCAACGGCGATCCTGCCGGGGGAGCCGTGAAGGACCTGAAGCGATCCCTCTCCCAAATGTTTGGTGACGGGGAAGGGAACTACCCGGAAGGATCCTATGTGGACATGGTGTTGACCCATAACCTGAATTTTGTGGAAGAGGTGGATGTGATGTACAAGGGCCTGGAGACTCCGCTGAACAAGGAGGAGAATTTTGGAGTTCTTGTGACCCTCCGGGACTTCCGTGACGGGACCAACCTTACAGGATTGAATCCAAAAAATGAAAAGCTGATTAAGCACATCGGGCTCTCGGGTCATATCTCCTCCCCGGCCATGATGGATATGATCCGCAGGGATAAATATGAGATCCTGGATGCCATGCTGGTGGCCATTAATGCCAACGACAAGCGTTACCTGAACCATCAGCACAATGTGATCCCGGTGGCCCAGGCAAAGAACATGGGCATTATTGCCATGAAGGTATTTGCCGATGGTGCCATGTATGGGAAGTATAACGACTGGACCAGGGATTCGGATGGAGTGATCCGGACGGTAGGAACCAGGGAACTGCCCAGCAAACCCCTGATTGAATATGCCCTCACTACCCCCGGAATTCATACGGCCATTATCGGGATCGGGCAGATCTCTGACGACAACCTGAAATGCCAGCTGGTTCAGAATTACTATGCCTGTCAGATTGAACCAGGCGGCCTGAGCCAGGAGAAGCGTGAGAAGATCGAAAAAAGTGGCAGGATTGCCAAGGATGGCAAAACCAACTATTTCCAGCTACCAAACAAGGGACTGACCCCACCACAGGATATTAAAGTCAGCTTGGAAGGCGGGGTGGATATCAGCTGGAACAGCTCTCTGGCTGATAAAGATCCAATCTCGCACTACGAAGTGTTTTTGGGGGAAGAGCTGGTAGCAACTGTTCTGCATACACCGCAGACAACCACTGTTCCATTCAGCTTTACAGGCGGATCGAATATTGATAATTATAAGGTGGTCGCAGTCGACCGGGCAGGTAATCGGGCTGAGAGTAAGGAGATAGTGGTATAAGGGTCAGTTTTTTCCGAATCCCTTTCGCTCCATTTTGCCCCATTTATTGCGGTTAAAAATCTTATCGATGTTTCCCTTGATGGTCATAAGCATCACCATGGGGTGATAAAAGATCGGCTCAAGGAATGCGGTACCTACCAGGCGAAGTACATCCCGGCGTCTCTCGTATTTATGAAAGGTGATCTCTTCGAAAAGCACCGACCAGATGGAGAGTGATACCGCGAAGAAATAGACAAATCCAAGCAGCAGGAGAAAGAAAGGCCAGTTCAGTCTGCTGGTGACCAGCAGGAAAGTAAACCAGCAAATCCCCAGGAACTCCACAATGGGTGCCAGGTACTCAAAAGCCAGCCAGTAGGGATAGCCCAGCAAACCCAGTTTTCCGTATTTCCTGTTGAAGAAGAGTTTCCGGTGTTTAAACAGGGTCTCCATGGTACCCCGGGTCCACCTGCTCCGTTGCCGGGCCAGCACCTTCACTGTTGAAGGCACCTCCGTCCAGCAAAGCGGATCCGGAATATAAACCACATCATAGTCAAGCCCATTCTCAGTCATATACCTTCGGATACGCACCACCAGTTCCATATCCTCCCCTACCGTACTGGTACTGTATCCGCCCGATTTGATTACTATCTCCCGGTCAAACATTCCCAGGGCACCTGAAATCAGCAGCAGACCATCCAGTTCGCTCCAGGCCATCCTTCCCATCAGGAAGGCCCTGGTATACTCCATGACCTGTGCACGGGGTAAGAACTTTTTAGGCAGATTGATCTTCTGTATATGACCCTCTGAAATCTCACAGGAATTGGCAATACGAATGACTCCACCGGCTCCGATCACCCGCTTCTCCTTTGCCTCCATAAATGGCTTTACCAGCTTAAGCAAAGCATCCGGTTCCATGATGGAGTCTGCATCGATGCTTACCACCAGGTCGTTCCTGCATACATTCAGTCCTGCATTCAGCGAATCGGCCTTTCCCCCATTGCTCTTGTCAATCACCGTCAGCTTTTTAAAGGAACGGTTCCTGGATTTATAGACGCCCCTGATCCGTTTGCAGGGAAGCCGGTAGTCAAAGTAGTAATTGACTTTTTCAAGCTCATAGGCTTCGATAATCTTTTCCAGGGAGTCGTCTTTGCTGCCATCATTTATAACCACTACCTCGTAGTTATTGTAGTAGAGAGAAAGCAATGTTCTGATATTGTCAACAATGGTTTCACTTTCATTGAAGGCCGGAGCGATTACCGAAAGAGAAGGAGCCAGGGGGGAAGCCACAATGGAATTATAATCCACGTAACTGTTCTTTCTAAGGTATTTCCGCAGTGTAACTGCTGAAAATATGGTAAGAACCAGGTAGGTGGTAAAGATCAGGGCGGTAATAATAAATACCGCATTCAGCACAAAAAACATCAATATATCAATAGCTCTTTCCATGGCTAGTAGATCCTGCCATCCAGCACGTGCCGGATGATGATCTGGTAATTTTTATATTCTGATTTGGATTTCATTAACTTGATGAGCATGGAGATTCCCGGTTCATCTGTATTCTCCATGGCCTTGGTGGCCTCTATCTGCAACTGTACATCATCTTCTGTATCCAGCACATTCTTCAGAAATTTCAGATATTTCTCATCTGGAACCTTGGTAAAGGCGGTAAGTATCTCCAGCTTATTCCTGAAGGTTTCCTCCGGGTACTTTTTGCTCATGGGCGGAAGTGCCATTTTGAGTCCGATTTCCCCACATACCTTATAAGATTTATTTCGAACCAACTCATTTTCATGCTCAAAGAGTTCCAGGATCTCCTTACCCACCCCCCGTTGCTTATACCAGGTCACCATTTCCAGAGCAAACATAACAACTGAGATGTTTTCCGAACCGAACCACTGCTTAAAATCAGGAACGTTCAGGTTATGCTGGATCTGAAGTTCGTGCAGGGTTACCTGTTCCCAGAGAGAGAGCGGTTTTTTTAGCAAATCCAGAAACTCATAGGGATTTCCATCCGAGAGCCGGACCATGGCAATCTGAGCCTCCATCCTTAGAATACTATTTCTGGAATTCAGGCTTTTGATTATCTGCTCATTGGCATCCCGGATATTCATATAGGCCAGTTCCCGGAAGCCTTTTACGTTTTGGTGCCATTTGCGACTGTGGGCCTTCTCCAGGGAATCCCTCTTCAGGCCAAGCCGGAGATAAAGATCCTGAATGACTTCCTTGATCTCTCCCTTCAGATTTACACTCAGATCAATCATCTGGTTGATAAGAATCTGGCGGTTTATCCGGTTGTTGGCCACCTCTTCCAACTCCTTGAATGCTTCCTCCTTTTTGTCTTCCTCAAAGAGGTAATTCATTAGCAGGTTCTGATACTTTTCC
>JAYEOJ010000323.1:6467-11922 GCA_034722835.1 Bacteroidota bacterium
TAGCCCTTCAGCTTGTCTTCACGCTCCAACCTTCTTCTGTTAAGAAGAATAATGATCAGCAAAGTTATCATTGTTACAATGGAGTAGAAGATCACTACATAGAGTATGGTAACCAACAGGGGAGATTTATCAAAGCGGTTAATCAGCCCCTGGGCATAATCGGAAATACCGTTCTCCGGATCCTGCTCTGCCTGGGAAACATTCACTTCGATGGTGTCTGACATCAATGAATCTGTTGCCTCCTGGCCATGGGTGTTTATGGTGCCCAAAGCATTTAGCAAGAGGCCCAGCAACAGGCCCAGATATGTTTTACTTAAGCTCACTTTATAATCGCGAAATAAGCCCCCACTCTAAAATCAATTCTGTTCCTGTATTCCTGGTCGTCATACTCTTCCCAGGCATATCCCACCATGGTCAGCAGCCTGACTGCGGGTGTAATTTTTTTTGAGAATTCAATCCTGCCCGAGACAGCGTTCAGCCGTTCCAGGTCAGACACCACGTTGATTGGTTCATCCGGAGCGGTACCATATCCCAGGGTGAGTGTGAGATAGTTGTATTTGGTGTCAAAATAGCGTCTCGCGCTCAGGTAATAGGAACCGGAAACCCCGTAATCTTTGAAAAAAAGATAGTTTCTGAACGCGAACCAGTAGTTTCCTGCATATTTCTCTGCCGAAAAAGTCAGGAAGGTAAAATTCTGATCCCAGTAGAAGTAACGCAATCCGGCTGATAGTGCAAATCCCAGGGGCAGGGACTGCCATAGCTCTGCTGCTGCCCGGTGTCCGGGAAAATAGTCGATTTCTCCATTTGGAGAAAACCCATAACCCAGCATGGTATAAGTTGTTTTCCCCAGGATCAGGTAGGCATCCAGGTTCACCTGGAGATCGGTAGCAGGTGCATCGGCTCCAGCCTGATAGCCCCCGTTCAGAGAAGGAACCACAGTACCGTGCTTAAAGGGAATTTCCCCTCCTGCAGTCAGCATATGCCAGTTGCGTACATAGGGATGCGAAAAATGATCGTAAGAGTAGAAGCCAAAGAGCTCTGGCTTTTTTGGTTGGGGCCGGGCCTGCAGAAGGGCCATTTTATACCTGTCAAATACTACCGTCGAATCGGGTTCAAGCTCCGCTGCCTGTGCCGCACAGCTATCAAGCCTCTCCATATTGTTCTCCCAGTAGGCCAGATCGGCACAGGTCTCGTACGCTTCATATAGCTCCGGACTCTTTGCGATAACCTTGTCAAGAACCAGGTAAGCCGAGTCAAAACTGGATTCCCATCCATGGACCCTGGCCAGGTAGAGTGCAGCATCAAAGTATTCCGGGTTCTCTTCCAGGAGAGCATATCCGATCTTTTTTGCAGCATTGTAATCTCCTTCAACTGCAAGTGCCCGCATTCTCTCAAACTCTTGTTCCGGATTGGATACCTCAACGATTTCCTGAGCAATCAGGGAAACCAGGGTGCAAGCCAAAAGAGTAAGAATAATAGCTAGTTTCTGCATAAAACTAAATCAATTCATCGCGAAAAGGGCCTTGACCTTTTCCAGCATAATATTCAGATCAAAAGGCTTTGTCATATAATCAATGGCTCCCAGCTCTGCAGCATGAGCCCTGGTCTCACTATTGGTAATCCCGCTGATTACCATCACCGGTATTTTTGCTTCCATCTTTGTGTTGATATGTCGAATCAGCTCCAGTCCTTTTGTATAGGGCATGTTGATATCGGTGATGACCAGGTCAATATGTTCCTTCCCCAGGATCTTGATCCCCTGAAATCCGTCCCCGGCCATAAATACTTTAAATCCCGCCTTTTTCAGGGTATGCTCAATGGTTTTCAGGGTCATTATATTGTCTTCACAAACAAGAATGTGCATTTTGTACTGATCGTTTTTACGCGGCATTACTTAATTATGATTCGATGAAACTCCTGTTTTTGGTCAATGGAAAGTATAAATAGATAAACACCCGGTTTCGTGTTCTGAATCTCTACCCAGCTGCTTGTCTCTTCAAGTCTCGAATTAAGAATCTCTTTTCCGAGCATATCCAACACCCTTAGATTTGCTTCCAGAAATGGTTCCGTAATGGTAATGCGGAAACGATCCTTCCCGGGATTCGGGTAGATGGAGGTGTTCCCGGAAAATAGCTCTGAATCAGCAGATAAAGGGTATCGTACATGAAGCTGTACGGGAACCAGCGCGGAGCTTTCAGTTCCGTCATCCAGGTAATACATAAAAAAATCATATCCCTGGAAGCCGGGATCGGGATCGTAAAGAAAACTGCCGTCGGGATGGAGAAACAGGCTCCCGTGTTCGGTGGTGCTACCAAAGGGCAGGCTAACCTGCATTTCATTTCCATCTATATCATAATCGTTTTGGAGCAATCCCAAAGCAGGTCCCGGCTCCAGAATTTCCCCCGGGCTGACAAGAAAGGTATCAGCCAATCCAATGGGTGGAGAATTGAACTGCGGAAGCATCTGTTTCATATAATGAAAGGACTGCTTCTTGCGTTCAAGGGGAGGTTCATTAGCAATCTTTTCAACATCCCAGGGGCTCCACTGGTACTTTCCGGTCTGATAAATATCTTCCTGCAAAACCATGGATACTGCAATTCCATCGGAAAGTGTATCCTGCCGGTCTATAACCAGGTCTTGCCCATTCATATGTGACTCATAGTGGTAGGCCCGGCCTTCTGTTGGAGCGTAAAAATTAAGCAGGGTCCAGGGAATCCGGATCTCCACACTGTCCTTAAACAGCGTCACTGCATTTAGAAACTGGTAGGGATCCTCCGAGGCAGAGATGTTAAGTTCTCCAATATACTGGATACTGTTGTAGAAATAGCTGGTTTGCCACTTTATCGCATTCCAGAGTCCCTTGTCACTGAAGGAGGAAACCACGGTATCCAGTCTTTCCAGGTCCTTAATGCCAAAAACATCATAAGAAGGGATCACATATAATTGGGCCAGTTCTCCTCCCAGTGGAATCTGCAGGGCAAACTCGGCCCGAAGGGTATCAGGTGATACACCGATGGAACTTCCATCAGGCAAAACCGACTCTCCCAGATTCGACTCGTAGGTGTCGAATGCAACCCAGAGTGTATCTTCACTGAACAAGCCTGTTTTCATATGAGCCCTTAGCCTGAAAAAGGTGTAATCGGCATGTACTTTAATGCTGGTAATTGAACTGTCGGGGTAGGAACCCGTCTCAGTAAAGCCTTCCGGGGGAGGTGCATAGGACAGGATGCCAAAATTCTGCTCCGGGGCGGTGATATTGTGCCACAAAGGACGGTACTGCTTGTCTGAAAAAGGATTGGTAATCCAGGTCTGTTTGAACCACTCATCAATCAGGGAAAAGTGAACTCCCCCGGCACAACCTGAGTCCTCTATATTATCAAGCATTCTGATGTTATGAACTCCCTGATCTTCCTCTGAAATACCTCCATGGTGCATTCCGGAAGGTGCAAGGTGTCCGGCTCCCCAGCTGGATGGTACTCCGTATTCAGCAATGATCAAAGGGATATCCTGGTAATGTGCTTTCAGATCCTTCAGATAGCCCAGGTAACTATTGGGTCCTACAGAATCGGATTCCGCCAGGTAAACGGGATCCTGGATGATGAAATCGGGGTAGTAGGGATAGGCATGGTACCCAATGAAAAAGCCCGGCGAATTCTCTGCATGCAGCAGGTTGGCCAGATCGATCTGCTCGAGGTCTTCTGTGCTTCCCACATGGTCTTCTTCTGTTGGATGGTACAGGGGATCGAGGGTGGGCCAGGATGAAAAACCAACCGGCCGAAAACTCAGATACTGCTCAAATTCATACTGCATCAGCCCGTCAAATCGCTGTGCCAGCCAGACCTCCACCGGATCGCCCGACGGAAGCTGAAAGAAGGTTCCTGCAAAACTTGTTTCACCCGGATGCGCTGAATTGGTTAAATTCACCTCTTCAGGATAAACTTCCCTGCCTGGCAGGTAGCCAATGACCCAGGGAGAGATATCGGAAGTGAAATCACCATAGGCTCTTCCAAATCGGTGCCCAATGCTGATGTCACCATGGACAGCCGCAACCACCTCTATGATCCCCTGGTCCAGGGAGGCAGTCAGCTCATAAAGATCTGCAGCCACTTCGGTCTCATCCAGCCAGACTCCGTGAAGCACCAGCAGGGGATTTTGCGGATGAGCCAGGTTATAGGCTCTTAACTCATCATAGAATCTTGGATAATGGAGGGTATACAAACGGATGGTATTGTACCCGGCTTCCTTGATCAGATCAAACCAGCGACGGTAATCTTCTGTGGTGGCTGCCAATTCCCCGGGCTGGGTTCCGGGTACTGAAACACCCAGGTTGATCCCTTTGATAAAAACCGGGACATAGTTGAAGCCGTTCCATATGGCAAACTTATCCTCCTTTATGGCATAATCGCCCCGGTAAGGTTCTGGTTCAGCAATATCCTTCAGATGCTGGCCAAATCCATTGCTCATAAACCCCTGACCCAGAATAAGAAATGCAAACAATATTAATCGGGAAAAGGGCTTACATTTTATCATCAGCAATGGATAAGTAATAAACGGTAAAATTAGTTTTTCTTTCTGGAAGATGACTTCTTTTTTTATGAATAGTGCTAACCCAAATCACGGATCAGCAATTCTATGTTTTGCAGTCCGCGCTGTTCAAGGATCAACTCCTTGTTGATCATGACCCGGTCGATAGTCGACTGATCAAAATAGCGGATGGTCACCAGTTCAAGACCTGTCTGATAAGCCACTTTGAACTTCTCTTCAAGTTCATCAATCACCGGTCTCAGTTTCCGCTTGTCATTATTCACAATCATCTTGAAACTGATGGCCGAATTCTGCATCAGATTGATCTTCAATCCGTGCTTGCTGAAGATCCCGAATATCTCCTCCAGGTTATTCTCGTTGATAAAAGAAAAATCGAGGGGCGAAGTGCGGATTAGCACCTGGTCCATTTTGAAAATAAAAGAGGGGGTCAGTTTGTTGTATGAAAGATTCCCTACGAGGGTTCCGGGTGCATCCGGGTCCACAAATGATTTTACATGCAGATTGATATTTTTATTCTGCAGGGGCTTGATGGTTTTAGGGTGGATCACGCTTGTCCCGAAATAGGCCAGCTCAATGGCATCGAGATAGGACAACTTATCCAGCAAGACAGTATCATCGAAATATTTTGGATCGGCATTTAAGACGCCCGGAACATCTTTCCAGATGGTGACGCTTTCTGCCTTCAGCATATAGGCGAGAATTGCCGCGGTATAGTCAGATCCCTCCCTGCCAAGTGAGGTGGTCTGATCGTTAATGGTGGAACCCAGAAAACCCTGGGTAATCAGAATCCGCTCCCCGTTAAACATAAAATGCTCATTTACCAGTTGATTCGAAAGTTCCCAGTCGACCCGGGCCTCCCTCCAGGTGTTGCTGGTTTTCAATGAACGACGAACATCCATCCACCGGGTGC
>JAYEOJ010000324.1:0-3025 GCA_034722835.1 Bacteroidota bacterium
AAATATAATGAGCAATGCAATACTAAGAGAGTTGTAAGTTCCCGTCAGAACTTTATTGGCCAACTCACACCGGACATAGCCGTATCCTCCGATGGCTTCAACAGCAGGATCTCCTTCGGTGATCGCTGTAAGCCGTTCCATGAGTCCGTTGACCGTTTCAGTGTTGGCATCATTAATGCGGATCATCAGGTGGGCATGTTCATAGTTAAAGTCCACGATCTGCTCAAGTTCTTCCGGATCCCCGCTCATGGAATACAGTTCCATGTATTGAGCCACGGCATCCCTGGAAGGAGGAATCCTGTCGTACAGTGGATCGCCGGGATCGTTCAGCGCTTTGCTGATTTCCCGAATCACTTCCGAAAATCCCATGGTGTAATCCACCGCCTCCAGTTTTTCCATCTCTTCTGCATAGCTTTCCATTCTTTGCAAAAGTTCGGGCGAGAGTATATCACCGCTAAACAAAATTGATATACTCTCGGAACCCCCGAACTTACTGTTGATGATGTTTGCCCCCTGTTTTACCTCATGCCGTTCCGGGAAGAAATTCTCCTCGTTGGAATCCACCTGGAGAAAGAAGATCCCGGAGGAGATCAGCACGGTCCCAATCAATGCAACAAGGGGGATAATTTTTTTATTTCTGACTACGAAAAACGAGAACTTTCCCAGCAGGGTTTTTGTGTTTGATGCTCCTGTGTGTGAAATGTCAGGAACATAAGTCGATTTTGGAAGCATGGAAAGCAGGGCGGGAAGCAGCACCAGGCTGAAAAAGATGGCCAGCAGAATGCCGATGCTGGCTACCAGGGCCATCTGACGTGCCGGTATCATGGTATGGGCCCAGAGGGCCGAAATTCCGGCGATGGTAGTTATTCCTGTCAGCAGGATGGGCCTCCAGAGATCACGGGTAATGCGGATCGCTTTCTCCTTCATGTTTTCACCGGATCCGGAAGCATTGAGCTCCTGGTACCGGGCAATCATATGAATTCCATAATCATTGGCAACAGCGATTAGCAGAATGGGAACCAGCAGGGTGATGACATAAAACTTCCATCCAAGAATGGGGATCATGGCGATGCCTACCAGGGCCGACATGACCACTACCATAAATGGAAGCCATACTCCCTTCCATTCACGGAAAACCAGGAAAAGGAAAATCAGCATCATCAACATGGCAATGGGTACCAGAACCAATGCATCGCGTGTGAGGTCCCTGTCAATGACCTGGTACAAGTACGGGAGTCCTCCGAAATGGATCTTTTCCTTACCCGGATGTTCAAGAAGGACCTCCTGGATCGCTGCAAAAACAGTTTCTTCACTGATATCTTCCTCCAGCGAGATCACCAGGGCTGTGGCTGTAAAATCGTCCGAGACCATGACCTTGTAAACCAGCTCATTTCCTTCTATTGTCTGTCGAAGTTCTTCCCGCTGGGCCTCATTTCGGGGCATTCGAAGGACCGTTGGTTCCACATACATAACACCCTCTTCGCCGTAGATGTGATTGGATCCGAACAGGGAAGAAGTTCGCTTCACCCCATCCAGACGCTTCACTGCTTTTTCCACTTCCTTTACTCGTTTCAGTGTGGCTTCGTTCAGGATATCATCCGTCTCGAGTACCATAATAATCATGTCCTGGTTCCCGAACACTTCTTCGATCCTGTCCGTATTTACCATGGAGGTCATGGTGTGGGGAAAGTAGTGTGTCAGATCCGGATCGATTTCCAGTTTCGTTAGCGAAAGGGAAATCCCCACCGTAAACAGGAGGGAAGCTGCAATGATCCACCAGCGGTATTTAATTAATTTGGGATTCATATGTTATATTTAAAATGTAAGCGTCATACCAATAAATCCGGCGTTAAGCACCGGGCCCACCAAATCGTACAGGGAATTTTCTATTCCCCACAAGCCACTGAATCCTGCCTTTACACGCAAGCCATCTGCCGGCATCCAGGAGATGGATGGCTGAGCAATCCACTCTTCAGTAGTTATATTGTAGATAAGTGGAAGACTTAGCTCCAGTGTACTGTGAAGGAAATCTCCTTTTAATACCAGGAAGCTTGAATGATAATATTCTTCCAGCTGGTAATTGTAGAGCCTGTTAAAGGCTGAAATCTGTTCCCTTACAGCAGCATCAACAAGCTCGTAGTTCAGGTCCGTCCCCCCTTGCAATAGTGGTAGAAACTGTTCCTGTTCAGCTGAGAGAACAGGTTCTGCCAGGGCCGGACTAAAATCCAGAATATACTTTCCATAATAGCCTGCAATCACGGTGAGCCACGAACCACTCTTCTCAATTTCAGCTGTATAGGATAGTTCGGGGAAGGGCAGATATTCCACCCCTTCATGACTTTCAGTTGCTTCAAACCATGCACCTTCGGCAGTGAAGATCCATGAGCCAACAGGAATGGAGAAGTCCACACCTGCCATCCGGATACGATATGCTTTTTCCAGGATATTCAGCGCCTGGGGTTCCATGGTAAGCGTATCCATAATAAAGGAGTCGTAGGCAATTCCTGGCCAGCTGTGATATCCATCGAACCAATAGAGAGCAGCATCCATTGCAGGGGCATGAAGATCCAGCTGGATTCCATAAGTACCGTCATCCAGCTCGACACCCGGGTAGTCCGGCTCGAGAAAATTGACGTAATCTGGCATTGGAATAGGATCAATAAGCAACTTACCGGGCTGATAGAGCGGATTCCAGGTAGCGCTCAGCTCCAGGTAGGATCCCAGGCTGACACTTCCCTGCAGAGCCCATATTCCCAGGTTCATATCATCCGTATCGGGTGATCGGGTAGTGGGATCCATGGGGGTAATTTTATTTGTGGGATTAAACAGGGTGCCTTTGCCCCATGGTGAGATCAGCTTTCCAAGCTTGAATCCAGCTGGTCCGGTTTGCAGATCCACATAGGCTTCCCGGAGCTCTATTTCTGAAATATTCTGTTGCCATTCGGTACCGTACCTGAAGCGGATATCAGCAACAGCGGTGGCCCGGCTTCCGGCTTTCGCTTTCATCAATAATCCCGCCTGGCCA
>JAYEOJ010000325.1:0-3024 GCA_034722835.1 Bacteroidota bacterium
TGGTACCTTCGGCCGACATGGCTGCTATAAGCAGGGCCACTCCGGCCCGGATATCGGGTGAGGACATGGTGGTCGAACGGAGACTGATGCTGTGATCAAGTCCGATCACCGTGGCACGGTGCGGATCGCAAAGGATGATCTGGGCTCCCATATCAATCAGTTTATCCACGAAAAAGAGCCGGCTTTCAAACATCTTCTGATGGATCAGCACGCTTCCCTTTGCCTGGGTGGCTGTAACCAGGATGACACTTAAGAGATCGGGTGTCAGTCCGGGCCATGGAGCATCGGCAATGGTCATAATGGCGCCATCGATAAAGGTCTCGATGATGTAATGATCCTGTGCGGGAACATACAGGTCATCTCCCCTTTTCTCAAGGGCAATTCCCAGGCGCTGAAAAGAGCCTGGAATAATACCCAGCTGCTCATGGGCCACATCTTTGATGGTGAGCTCAGATCGGGTCATGGCGGCCATTCCGATAAAACTGCCCACCTCGATCATATCGGGCAAGATGGTGTGGTCTGTACCTCCCAGCGAGTCCACACCGTGGATGGTCAGAAGGTTGGAGCCTATGCCTTCAATGGTGGCTCCCATCCGGACCAGCATCTTACAGAGTTGCTGGATATAGGGTTCACAGGCCGCATTGTAAATGGTAGTGAGGCCTTCGGCCATCACGCTGGCCATAATAATATTTGCGGTTCCGGTTACCGAGGCCTCATCAAGGTGCATGTAGGCACCTTTCAGGTTGGAGGCATTGACCTTATAAAAATTCTCTGCATGATCAAAATCAAAGGTGGCTCCCAGAGCCTGAAAGCCCAGGAAATGTGTATCGAGCCTTCTCCGGCCTATCTTATCCCCACCCGGTTTGGGAAGCACAGCCTTCCCGAAACGTGCCAGTAGCGGTCCGAGGATCATCACAGACCCCCTCAGTGAGGCGCTTTGCTGAATATAGGCCTCGGTCCGGAAATAGTCCAGGTCCACCTTTTCGGCCCTGAATTGGTAAGAGCTATCGCTCAATTGCTTAATATCCACACCAAGATCCCTGAGAAGTTGGATTAGCAGGAGTACATCCTTAATGCGGGGAAGGTTGTGTATGGTAACAGATTCGGAAGTCAGCAAAGTGGCACAAAGGATCTGAAGTGCTTCATTTTTGGCACCCTGGGGAGTGATCTCCCCTTTCAGGCGCTGTCCTCCCTCAATAATGAACTTCCCCATAGAACAGGAATGTGCTGACTATTGCTTATGCTGGTGGTGCTGGTGGTGCTGGTGTTTGCCTTTTTTACCACCCTTTTTCTTGGGATTCACGGGTCGGTTCTTGGCAAGAATATCTTTGGTTTCAGGTAATTTCAATTCAGGATTCACTTCCAGAACGCCCCCTGAGAGGGTTTTCATATCGCCAAATATCTCGCTGTCGCTGACTGCCTCCCTGTTCCAGGTGAGGTATGATTTTTTCATATGATAGGCGATCATCTTCACCAGGTCGTCCTTCTCTTCACCTGCTTCCAGGGCAACTGCTTTCTCTATCATCAGTACAATGGAGCGGCCATAATGCTTTTTGGCGATCCTGTGTTGATGATAGGGAACTTTTCCCGGCTTGCTCTGCAGTGATTCCGGCTCAGGCCAGGGATAGGGAGAATCAATATCCAGATCAAAATCAGCAATTATGGCCAGGTGATCCCAGAGCTTATGTTTAAAATCGGCCACATCCCTCAGGTGAGGATTGAGGTTTCCCATGACAGCTATCACTGTCCGTGCAGCCTTGTTTCGCTCCTCACGATCCTCAATGGTCTTAATATGGTTCACCATCTTCTGGATGTTCCTTCCGTATTCGGGAAGAATCAACTTCTTTCGGCTGGAATTATAATCGTATGTCATTGTGATTTTTAAAATAGATTTCTACAAAAGTACGCTTTTTTAACCGACTTCCAGAATCCGCTCCATAAGTTTTCTAAATTCAGGCAACTCCTGTTCAATGGTGTCCCAAACCACCTTTTCGTCGATGGCATTCAGTATATGATGTATCCTTTGTTGGCTGCTTTTCTTATCAGGCTTCATAAAACAACTTCCTTTCCTTCTTAACCCGCTCAAGGATCTCAGGTTTCAGGGCTCTGGATAGTACCAGATCAACCTCGACATGTGCATGTTTTTGCAGTTTTTCCCTGACTTCGGCCATATCGAATAAACTAAAGGGAATGGTATCAGGAACCTCTATCAGAATATCAATATCGCTGAACGCCCCCTCCTCATTCCTTGCAAAGGATCCAAATATCCAGGCATTTCTAATGGCTGGAAAATCTTCCATGACCCTCTTGAATCGTTTTAGTAAGGAAGTTCTGTTAAGAGTAGCTGTTTTTCTGTAAACCAGGGTCTCTTCAGCAACTTGCAGCACAGCCTCTGGATTAGCTTCTCCGGCCAATTCATCAAGGATTCGGTCACTCAGCCAAATTTTAAGCATATAGTCAAGATCCTGACGGTAATAATGTGCCAGCTTACCTACCAAATCCCGTCTGGCCCTTCGTTTTCCACATTCTATTTTACTGAGTATTGCCTGATCTATTTCCAAAGATGCTGCAACAACTCTTAGAGAAAGACCTTGATCCAACCTGTATTGCCTTATCAGATCTCCAAATGATTTCTTTGATAAAAATTATGATTCTACCACCCTCAGCTTGGCGAATTTAAGCAGGAGCTGCTTGGTTCCGATGGGGAAAAGTACGGTGGCCTTGATGTTGGAACCAGTACCTTCCAGTTGATGGACCTCCCCAATGCCAAAACGGGGGTGTTCCACCTTTACACCAACCCTGACCATGGATGGATCTGACGGGATGAAATCTTTGGGTGGCTGTGCAGACGGCGAAGCCCCGGCTGTCTGTGAACTGCGGGTGGCCTGGTTCATATTAACCAGTCTGCGGCCACCAGATTGAATCTGGGCCGGCTGCTTTCGTTGTCCCATTGCCTTTCGGTAGGCTTCAGGATCAGATTGGCCGGGAAGTACCGGGTAGAAATCGGGTGGAAGTTCCAGATAG
>JAYEOJ010000326.1:0-3024 GCA_034722835.1 Bacteroidota bacterium
CCGGAGAGGGTATAGGATATACCATGAATTTTCCCCTTTCTGAGGGTTCAGGCGATAAAGAACTACTGGAAGCAGTAGACGCTGCCATCCTTAGGGCCGGGGAATTCAAACCTGATGTTGTAGGGGTTTCGGCAGGATTTGATGTCTATGTGGAAGACAGATTGCTGGGTTTGAATTATACGCTGGATGGATTTTATATGTGCGGGAAAAAACTCGGACAATCCTTTGATCGCATTTTTGCTGTGCTGGAAGGGGGCTATCATTTAGATATTAAAAAATGTACGGATCAGTTTGTCCGGGGAGTAAACAATGATTACATGTCGTAACTATGAAAATCCCTTTCTATCTGTTGGTCTGAACCAATGCCGCAAATTCAGGTACAGGCTTATCACCAGAGCGATTATCAGTCCCCATAAAGTAACTGCATCTACCAGGGATTGATCAATGGGAAGTCCGGTCAGTCGCGTAAAGAGAAAACTCAGGTAGGAGTCGGGAAGATCCGTATATCCAAGTTTCCTGAGAATGTTAAAGTGACAGTCGGTCAGGGGACAGTATCCAAATCCATAAAAGAGTCCCAGGATTAACCAGGATGCGGCAGTCAGCAACAGGCAAATAAGATTCAAAAGCCTGGTTTTTCTCCAGATCCATCCAAACAGATTGAAGATGACGAGGCAAGTATGAAAGACCGTAAAGAAGATGTCAAGAAATTTCATTTTCTGACTCCTTGAAAGCAAGTTAAGCCTTAATAGTGGCAAAAGGAAATGCGAAAAGGATGGCTGGTTCTTACTCCTATGTTTGCGATTAGACGGATTCATCCGGCACCTATGAGTTTAAGGTGAGTGATTCCTCCTTAACCTTTACCGTGGTCGATGATCCGGTATATGGCAGAAGCATGCTGGTCGCGGGCACCTGGTCCAAAGCCAGTGATGCTCAGCAGTAAAGTTGCATTACGGTCCCTTTTTATAATTCTCATCCTGGAAGAAGATCTGGCCCTTGGTGAGCCAGGTGATTCCGAATGAAAGCAGTACGACAGTTTCCAGCCAGAAGACCGGGTCGAGGCGCATCAGGGCGGGGTATGGCTTTTCCAGGAACCACACGTAGGTCAGGATCAGGAGCAGGGCGGTTGTCATCAGACCACCACAGATGTAATAGACCACGTTCCGCTTCCTCTTCTGACGCCCCATGAACTTCTTTTCACCGGTCACCATGTCCATATGCGTCTTGGGGAACAGGAAGAGCGCGTAAACGATAAGGATAATGAAATACAACAGGGCGCTCAGGTTGTGCAGCTTACCAACCATGGGATTCTGCTCGGGTGGTTGGATCAGGCAAGGTTGATTGGAAGAACCTATGCCACATGGAAGAAAGGCTACCCCGAGCACGAAAATGCAGCCCAGGTATCCGGCAAGGTTGTCCCTCCAGTCGTGCCCCCTGTAGGCAAACAAAAAGAGAGCGACCGCGCAGTTATAGCCCACGAAGATATTCCGCATGTTGCTATGATAATAGGTGCTTATGGAATACTGGACTTCGTTGCATCCTCCGAACAAGGATGACCCGGCTACCAGGATCAGAGGCAGGGTGATCCCCAGGACCCCGATGGCCCGTCTCATGGTATAATAGGAGATAATCTCGGGTGGCTTGTTCATATCCTTAATATACAAGATTTAAGGCAGATCTCCCAGGGTAGTTTCTACACCCTTGCGCCAATAACCAGAATATCATCTATTTGTGATTGGCCATTCATCCACTTTTCAAGGACTCTTTCCAAATGCTGCTTTTGATCATACATGGGTTGATCATGAATTTCCAATAGGAGTTTTTTCAGGTTCTTACTCATAAACTTCTTTTTGTCTTTGCCTCCTTTCTGATCAATGAAACCATCTGAAAAGAGATAGAAGGTATCCCCCAATTCCAGTTTAATCTCTTGATTAGTAAATGGTTTATCTCTTCCCGAATAGTACCCAAGTGGCATTTTATCCGCCTTAATTTCATTTAATTCGGGGATCCCATTCTTGTCCTTTATGATGTACATAGGATTATTTGCTCCTGAATATTGCATGACCCTGTTCTTTCTGTCAATGGCACATATAGCCATATCCATTCCATCCTTTGACTCGTCAGGCAGTCCATGCTGCCTGAGGGAGCGTTTAATCTGGGATCTCAGTTCGTTCAAGACCTGGTTGGCCTGGGTGATCTCTCTTCTTTGCACGATCTCATTTAAGAAACTAATTCCAAGCATGCTCATAAATGCACCCGGCACTCCATGACCAGTACAATCGGCAGCTGCTAATATCGTATACTGGTTCACTTGTTTTATCCAGTAGAAATCACCACTGACTATATCTCTTGGCTTATACAAAATGAATACTTCATCCAGAAGCTCATTAAAAAGAGGTTCCGGGGGCAGCATCGCTGCCTGAATTCTTTGTGCATAGTTGATGCTGTCAATGATCTCATTGTTCTGTTTGCTGATGGCTTCATTCAGAACTTTCAATTCCTCATTTGCTTCCCGAATTAGTGCATTTTGCTCTTTGATTTTCTTGTTGTCCTTCCTTTTTTGTCTATAAGCATAAATAATGACAATGACGATTACCACTACCGCAACAAATCCCGCAGCCAATGCATTTCTAAAGGTTTTCTGCTGTTTTATAGATGCATCTTTGGCAATTAGTTCTGTTTCCTGTAATTCTAT
This sequence comes from Bacteroidota bacterium, assembly GCA_034722835.1. Lineage (GTDB taxonomy): Bacteria > Bacteroidota > Bacteroidia > Bacteroidales. Next base: position 2,693 of record JAYEOJ010000326.1, read on the forward strand.
TTGCTGCTCTTTCTTCTCTGTTTCATACTTGGTTGCCATATCCTGGATGGCTCTTGTTTTTTCTTCATTCAGCAGACTGTCTCTTGTTTCAATATAAACCGCCGAATATTCATATGCTTCTTTATACCTACCAAGCATCGCATAGACTTTCTGAAGAATATATGCTGCAGACGATTCTAAGGGTAAGGCATTTATTTCCCTGGCAAGTTCGAGTGCCCTAAGGCCATTGGTGACGGCTTTTTTCAGGTAGTCGATTCTTTGTGCTTCGCTCGACGCTATTGAATCTGCAAGTTCGATATTCAAATCAGCAATGTTTTTATATAACATGGCCA
>JAYEOJ010000327.1:0-3017 GCA_034722835.1 Bacteroidota bacterium
CGCTCGGGCAATACCTGTGGAGGAACCCAGGACCTGCTTGAAGTAGTTGATATCTCCAACAAGTACGTTCCCAAGAGGCTTTCTTCTTTCTCAATGAAGGAGCCCTACGGTTTGGGCATCGATAATGGAACTCTGTTTGTCTGCGAAGGAGAGTTTGGATTAAAGGTTTACGATGCCAGCTATGAACAGAGCATTACCTCGCATATAATTGCTGCTTTTCCCGGGATCAATGCCTATGATGTGATTCCCATGGAAAGTTTTCTGTTTATGATTGGTGAGGATGGATTCTATATCTATGATTACTCCGATCTGAATAATATTCATATCCTGGGAACCCTGCCTATTATGCCATCAGAATAGTGGTGGAATTTTAATCGATTTTAGCTACTTTTGCAGCTTGATAATTGAATCAACTGCAGATGTTTGAAAATCTATCGGATAGACTTGAGCGATCCTTTAAATTGCTCAAGGGACAGGGGCGAATTACCGAAATCAATGTGGCGGAGACCCTGAAGGATGTGAGACGTGCATTACTGGATGCTGATGTCAACTTTAAAATTGCCAAACAATTTACCGAAGAGGTCAAAGAAGAGGCGCTTGGTCAGGAAATACTGACATCACTTAAGCCCTCAGATATGATGGTCAAGATCGTTCATGACCATCTGACCAAACTGATGGGAGGTGAAAATGAGGCGATTAACCTGAAAGGAAATCCCACCGTTATCCTGATCGCCGGATTACAGGGTTCAGGTAAAACCACATTCTCGGGAAAACTTGCCAATCATTTGAAAACCAAGCAGGGCAAACAGCCCCTCCTTGTGGCCGGTGACGTTTACCGACCCGCCGCCATTGACCAGCTGAAGGTTGTTGGAGAACAGGTAAGTGTACCTGTCTTTACCGAAGATGGGAACATGAATCCTGTGAAAATTGCAAAGGCCGCTGTTAAAGAAGCCAGGCAGAAGGGTTACAATACGGTTATCGTGGATACAGCGGGACGACTGGCCATTGATGAGGAGATGATGAAGGAGATCGCAGCAATCAAGGATGCGGTCACTCCCCATGAGATTCTCTTTGTGGTGGATTCCATGACGGGTCAGGATGCAGTCAATACCGCAAAGGAATTCAATGAAAGACTGGATTTTGATGGTGTGGTCCTGACCAAACTGGATGGGGATACCCGGGGTGGTGCAGCTCTTTCGATCCGCTCGGTGGTGGATAAACCCATTAAGTTTGTCGGTACGGGTGAGAAGATGGATGCACTGGACGCCTTCTACCCCAAAAGGATGGCAGACCGGATCCTGGGTATGGGTGATATTGTTTCGCTGGTGGAAAAGGCCCAGGAACAGTACGACCAGGAGGAGGCTCGCAAACTTCAGAAGAAGATCGCGAAGAATCAGTTTGACTTCACAGATTTTATGGCACAGATCCAACAGATTAAGAAGATGGGTAACATCAAAGATCTGGCCGGCATGATTCCCGGTATGGGAAAAGCCATGAAGAATCTGGATATGGACGACGATGCCTTCAAGGGAATTGAAGCCATAATCAACTCAATGACCCCTGTTGAACGTGCTAACCCTACCCTTCTGAATGGAAGTAGAAGAAAAAGAATTGCTGATGGTAGTGGAACAACCGTTCCGGAGGTTAACAGGCTCGTAAAGCAGTTTGATGAGACAAAAAAAATGATGAAGATGATGACTGCCGGAAAGAAAATGCGCATACCAAAAATGAGATAACATGCAATTAATTGACGGTAAAGCCACCGCAAAGGCAATCAAAGGCGAGATTAAAACTGAAGTAGACAAGCTGGTTCAGGCCGGGAACCGACAGCCGCACCTGGCTGCGATTCTTGTGGGGCATGACGGAGGCAGCGAAACATATGTTGCCTATAAAATCAAAGATTGTGAGGAGGTGGGATTTCGCTCCTCCCTGGTCCGCTTTGAAGATGACGTGAAAGAGGAGGTGCTCCTCGAGAAGATCCGGGAGCTTAATGATGATCCTGGATTGGATGGTTTCATTGTTCAACTACCCCTACCCGCGCATATCAATGAACAGGAAGTTATTGAAACAATCAATCCCGCAAAAGATGTGGATGGATTTCACCCGGTGAATGTGGGGCGCACGGTCATTGGTCTCCCCTCCTTCATTTCCGCCACTCCCTTCGGAATCATTGAACTCCTGAAACGTTATCAGATTGAAACCTCAGGAAAAAATTGTGTAGTAGTGGGCAGAAGCAATATTGTTGGACGACCCATGAGTATCCTGATGTCCCAGAAATCCATCAATGCCACAGTTACTGTTGCACACAGCCGCACCAGGAACCTGGAAGAACTTTGTGCCTCTGCCGACATCCTGATTGCTGCCCTGGGAGCTCCCGGGTTTATTAAGGAGCATATGGTTAAGGAGGGAGCGGTTGTGATTGATGTGGGAACCACCCGTGTTCCATCCACCGAAACCAAATCGGGCTTTCGTCTTAAGGGAGATGTTATTTTTGACGAGGTGGCACCCAAATGTTCCTATATTACGCCTGTACCTGGTGGAGTTGGTCCCATGACCAGGGTGTCTCTGCTCAGCAATACTCTTCTTGCAGCCAAAGGAAATATTTATTGACAGAATCCGTTTAACAAACGGTATTTAAATTCACCAAAATGAAGCGACTGTCATTCCTGGTGCTGGCCACCCTGATGGCCTGTGCCCTAACAGCACAAACAAGCACTGAAACGGATTCAATCAGTGCCGACTCACTCAGCATCAAGCCACAATTCAGCACTCCTGCTGCCTGGATCTACGTGGATCACGTGGTCAGAACCAGCACCATATGGCGAAATGAACAGGATTCTGTCCGGACCGCTCTTCAGCGTCTGCTGGATCACAGCATGGAGCCTTTTGATTCGACACGGGCCAGACTGATCAGGGAGGATTTCAGACGTGTTGAAGTGCAAATGGGCGATCCGCTTATCGCTGACAGCGTAGAGCTAAGGTGGCTGAACGATTCTACTTTCCTGGTGGATCCCCAG